>NZ_CAJPHA010000038.1:0-45938 GCF_905339895.1 Burkholderia sp. BCC1988 | reverse complement strand
GCCAAGAACCCCCGCCCGAAAGGCGGGGGTTTTTGCATTTGCAGCGCAGAAATGTGCAATCACCGCCGGGCGTTGGCGGCGGCGGCGCAAGCAAGCAAGCAAGCAAGCAAGCAAGCAAGCAAGCAAGCAAGCAAGCAAGCAAGCTGGCTGGCTGGCTGGCTAGTCGGGCGGGACTTTCATGTACGCCGCGCGCCGTGTCGCGAATGGACGAGTGGCTCGACCCCGCTGCTGCCGCTAACTCCGCGGCCAGGGCGGCCAGTCTTGCACCGCTCGCAGCGCGAGAGTCTGATCGGCGCCGAATTGTTTGAGCAGATGGCGGCTCATTGACGCATCCTGCTCCTCATCATCGTTGACTGCATCGAACCCGCGCAGCGAGATCTACCACGTCTATCATCTCGCTTGCCACTGGCTTCGAGCTCCGTGCGGTTTCCATCCTGTGATGAACCGACCAGGGGCGCGGCAGGGGTCACCCTTGCGCGCAGCCGAAGGCTCCGTCAATCGCCGGGGTGCCGCCGATGGCCGCGTCATGCTCGAAGTGATCGCGCCTCCGCTCGTTCTCCCATTATTTACCTCCTCGAGCACATTGCACGGCAAGTCTAGCCATCGCAAATCGGAGTCCATTATCTCGGGCTATTAATTGGTGTATATCGGTTATCTCTGCCCAACGTCGTCGATTCCGTTTCGAGGTTGCTGGTGTGTGATTGGCGCGTTTCAGGGCAAATCCACGGCTGCCTCGGCGACAGCGCGAGGCCGAGATCGCGCGCCCGTCGGCATATGCGCCATGAGGCCTTCCGTCGGCGCGAAGGCGTCGCGGAGGCGAATTTCTTCGACGAGCGAATAGACGGTGCCGCCGAAATAGTGGCAGCCTTCGCCCATCAATCCGAAATGCGTACCGTCCGCGTTGACGCCGGGCGACCGCACCGTGCATGCAAGTGCTTGGGCTACCCAGTGCCAAGCGCTCGATCGGGCGAATCGGCGGATCGTGCTGCTGTCCTGGCTCCGGGTCGACATGAGCATCGCCGGGCAGTGAGTAGTCGATGTCGACGAACCCGCGTTGAATGTCGGCTTCCCTGCCGCCTGGTTCGTACGGGGCGACGTACAGGCGCCCCGGTCAAAGCCGATGCAGCTCCGCGCTTGACTGAACGAGGTTCCACTCGTATCCACACGTCGGATGGCGCGTGTATAGCGCAGCCTCGCCGCGATAGGCCGCCCAGACATTCATGGTGGTCGGCTTGCACGAAGGACGGTTCGACACAATGCGCGCTGCACTGCTGAACGTTCGCAGCGACGGCGACACGCAAGCGATGTGGCAGCAGGCGTGCGGGCGCAGATCGTCGCGCATCAGCGGCACCAAGACATCTAGGCAGGCCGAGCTGTTGGACCTTCTCGCAAGGCGCCAGCGTCGCTATCAGCCGCGATAACGTAGGTTGACGCTCGTTCGGCAACCACGCGTACGCGATCGCTTCCGGAGTCGTGACTCGCGGGCGTCGCCGCGTGCTGGTGGCCAACAAGCAGCCGGCGTCGACGGCCGGTTTTAAAGTCTCATGCGTCGCGCGAGCCGCGGCGCCTTTCGCGCGCCTGGCGGTGTGGTGCCCGGAAAGCGTCGGCTCTCGGACTGCCGCGATCCTTCCCGTGCTGCACCACGCGTTGTCGATGTTGCCTGCATGTGCCACCGAGGAAGCAAAGACCAGTGCGGAGGCAAGAAGGACGACAGGGTATCGCGTGGAGGCAGGGAAACGGGAGAGCGGTCGGCACGATCGCGGGACACGGGATGGTGCCGCGCGTGCCTTCCGTCAGTGGTGATGAGGGGAGGGGGCGAAGATGGCCCCTAGGTGCTTTCCGGGTTCGATTCCGGTGTCGCAACGGAGCAAGCGGGAACGGCGACGCCTTCCCTGCTGGAATCCGGCTTCGGCACCCCGTTTGCCGGAAACCCTTGCGCGCAGAAGCCGGTTGTCCCGGGGTTGGCGGGGTGCTGATGTGTCGCCATTAATCAACCTACCCCCTGGGCTCGCGTCGGAAGCCTTGCAGATTCCTCCGGCATGGAAATTGCAAATTTTTTGCGTTTACCCGCTTGGCATTATGCGTGAGAGGTCGTATCATGGCGGTCTTTCGTTTTCAGCGAAGATGCAAATCGAAGCTGAAGACGGAGTCTGACGAAGATGTGGGCGCCGATCGGCGATCCTCTTGTGCTTGCCTCAGCCGGGTGAGCGCGGGTGTCGGGTGAGTCGCCAGGGTGCGCTGGAAGAGAATGAAAATAATCTTCCGGATGTGCTTGACAAGAGTGCGATGCACCCCCATAATCGTCAGTTCTCTACGGAGGGGTGCCCGAGTGGCTAAAGGGGGCAGACTGTAAATCTGTTGGCTTACGCCTACGTTGGTTCGAATCCAACCTCCTCCACCAGAACATCAGCGCAGAGAGCGGTAGGGAATCGTTAGTGGCCCGTGCGGGTGTAGCTCAATGGTAGAGCAGAAGCCTTCCAAGCTTACGACGAGGGTTCGATTCCCTTCACCCGCTCCAGTCCGTGTAGTTGAAGCGTAATACCGCCCATGTGGCTCAGTGGTAGAGCACTCCCTTGGTAAGGGAGAGGTCGGCAGTTCGATCCTGCCCATGGGCACCAGCAGTAAAAAGTCAGTGTCTGTTTGCGCGCGGCGCAACATGTGAAATTCCTTTCGGGAGTTGAAAATGGCCAAGGAAAAGTTTGAGCGGACCAAGCCGCACGTCAACGTTGGTACGATTGGTCACGTTGACCACGGCAAGACGACGCTGACGGCAGCGATCACGACGGTGCTGACGAAGAAGTTCGGCGGCGAAGCGAAGGCTTACGACCAGATCGACGCGGCACCGGAAGAAAAGGCGCGCGGCATCACGATCAACACGGCACACGTCGAGTACGAAACGGCTAACCGCCACTACGCACACGTCGACTGCCCGGGCCACGCTGACTATGTGAAGAACATGATCACGGGCGCGGCACAGATGGACGGCGCGATCCTGGTTTGCTCGGCAGCAGACGGCCCGATGCCGCAGACGCGTGAGCACATCCTGCTGGCACGTCAGGTTGGCGTTCCGTACATCATCGTGTTCCTGAACAAGTGCGACATGGTGGACGACGCTGAACTGCTCGAGCTGGTCGAGATGGAAGTTCGCGAACTCCTGTCGAAGTACGACTTCCCGGGCGACGACACGCCGATCGTGAAGGGTTCGGCCAAGCTGGCGCTGGAAGGCGACACGGGCGAGCTGGGCGAAGTGGCGATCATGAGCCTGGCCGATGCGCTGGACACGTACATCCCGACGCCGGAGCGTGCAGTTGACGGCGCGTTCCTGATGCCGGTGGAAGACGTGTTCTCGATCTCGGGCCGTGGTACGGTGGTGACGGGTCGTGTCGAGCGCGGCATCGTGAAGGTCGGCGAAGAAATCGAAATCGTCGGTATCAAGCCGACGGTGAAGACGACCTGCACGGGCGTTGAAATGTTCCGCAAGCTGCTGGACCAAGGTCAGGCAGGCGACAACGTCGGTATCCTGCTGCGCGGCACGAAGCGTGAAGACGTGGAGCGTGGCCAGGTTCTGGCGAAGCCGGGTTCGATCACGCCGCACACGCACTTCACGGCTGAAGTGTACGTGCTGAGCAAGGACGAAGGCGGCCGTCACACGCCGTTCTTCAACAACTACCGTCCGCAGTTCTACTTCCGTACGACGGACGTGACGGGCTCGATCGAGCTGCCGAAGGACAAGGAAATGGTGATGCCGGGCGACAACGTGTCGATCACGGTGAAGCTGATCGCTCCGATCGCGATGGAAGAAGGTCTGCGCTTCGCAATCCGCGAAGGCGGCCGTACCGTCGGCGCCGGCGTCGTCGCCAAGATCATCGAGTAAGCCAGTTATTCGTTGATCGACAGTTTTGGGGCTGGCAACAGCCAGCCCCAGCATGGTTTAGGGGTATAGCTCAACTGGCAGAGCGTCGGTCTCCAAAACCGAAGGTTGGGGGTTCGATTCCCTCTGCCCCTGCCAAAAATCGCCACGTGTCCCACGTGGCATTTGTTTTAAGGTGTTATGGCGAATCCATCCGTCGAAACTGTAAATACCTCCGGCGATAAGCTGATGCTGGCCCTGGGCGTATTGCTGGTCTTGGCCGGATTCGTGGGCTTCTTCTGGCTGGCCAACCAGCAGTGGTATGTCCGCGGTGCCGCATTGGCGGTAGGTATCATCGCCGGCGTGGCCGTCGGCCTGATGTCCGCACCTGGCAAGAGCCTCATCGCGTTTGCCAAGGACTCGTACAAGGAAGTCCGCAAGGTCGTTTGGCCCACCCGCAAGGAAGCAACGCAAACCACACTCGTCGTGTTCGGTTTCGTGCTCGTGATGGCGATTTTCCTCTGGTTGAGTGACAAATCGATCGAATGGGTGATTTTCTCGGCGATTCTGGGTTGGAAATGATATGAGCGATACTCCGGCATCCCCGAGCGGAAAGCGTTGGTACGTCGTGCACGCCTACTCCGGTATGGAGAAGAGCGTGCAGCGTGCGCTTCAGGAGCGCATCGAACGTGCTGGCATGCAGGATAAATTCGGTCAGATCCTGGTTCCGACCGAAGAAGTGGTCGAAGTCAAAGGTGGCCACAAGGCAGTAACCGAGCGTCGTTTCTTCCCCGGCTACGTGCTGGTGGAAATGGAAATGACGGACGAAACGTGGCACCTCGTGAAGAACACGGCGAAGGTCACGGGTTTCGTCGGCGGTGCGCGTAACCGCCCGACTCCGATTTCCCCGAAGGAAGTCGAAAAGATCATGTCGCAGATGCAGGAAGGCGTCGAGAAGCCGCGCCCGAAGACCCTGTTCGAAGTTGGCGAGATGGTGCGTGTCAAGGAAGGCCCGTTCACGGACTTCAACGGCACGGTCGAAGAAGTCAACTACGAAAAATCGCGCGTGCGTGTGTCGGTCACGATCTTTGGCCGATCCACTCCGGTCGAACTCGAGTTCGGCCAGGTCGAAAAAGTTTGATCCCGATTCGGTGGGCAGCCTCGGCTGCCCACCTTCGCGCTTACGGTCCGCGTTATGGCCGTTGAGGAGCGTCAGTAGCCAGCGGCGAACGCGCGTTATCACTCACCGAACGCCGTCTGGCGTTCCAACGAGGTTTACAAATGGCAAAGAAGATTGTCGGCTTTATCAAGCTGCAGATTCCTGCAGGTAAAGCCAACCCGTCGCCGCCGGTCGGTCCGGCACTGGGCCAGCGCGGCCTGAACATCATGGAGTTCTGCAAGGCGTTCAACGCGCAGACTCAAGGCATGGAGCCGGGTCTGCCGGTGCCGGTGGTCATCACGGCATACGCTGACAAGAGCTTCACGTTCGTGATGAAGACGCCGCCGGCAACCGTCCTGATCAAGAAGGCGGCGAAGGTGGACAAGGGCTCGAGCAAGCCGCACACCGACAAGGTCGGTTCGATCACGCGCGCTCAAGCCGAAGAAATCGCGAAGACCAAGATGCCGGACCTTACGGCAGCTGATCTGGACGCAGCCGTTCGCACCATCGCTGGTAGCGCACGCTCGATGGGCATCACTGTGGAGGGCGTGTAAATGGCTAAGATCTCCAAGCGCCGTCAGGCATTTGCCGCCAAGGTCGACCGTCAGAAGCTGTACGCGATCGAAGACGCACTGGCACTCGTGAAGGAATGCGCGAGCGCGAAGTTCAACGAATCGATCGACGTCGCTGTCCAGCTCGGCATCGATGCGAAGAAGTCGGACCAGGTCGTTCGTGGTTCGGTCGTTCTGCCGGCAGGTACGGGCAAGTCGGTTCGCGTTGCCGTGTTCGCGCAAGGCGAGAAGGCCGAGCAGGCTCGTGCAGCAGGCGCGGAAATCGTCGGTATGGAAGACCTGGCTGAGCAGATCAAGGCTGGCCAGATGGACTTCGACATCGTGATCGCTTCGCCGGACACGATGCGTATCGTCGGTACGCTCGGTCAGATCCTCGGCCCGCGCGGCCTGATGCCGAACCCGAAGGTCGGCACGGTCACGCCGGACGTCGCAACCGCCGTCAAGAACGCGAAGGCTGGTCAGGTGCAATTCCGTGTCGACAAGGCCGGTATCATCCACGCGACCATCGGCCGTGCATCGTTCGAATCGACCGCACTGCGTTCGAACCTGTCGGCGCTGATCGAAGCGCTGCAGAAGGCGAAGCCGGCAACGAGCAAGGGCGTCTACCTGCGCAAGATCGCACTGTCGAGCACGATGGGTGTCGGCGTGCGTGTCGACCAGGCTACGCTGGCAGCGTAAGAAAGTATTCGGGCCGCTTCGTTCGCGAAGCGGCCTACATGGGCTTTGGGCGGTTGTTCGTGCAGTTGGGCGGGCAACCGGTTATCAAAGACCGTTGGTGGGGCGCAGCAGGCAGGCGATCCCTTAATTCAAGCCAACGCAGATGGCGAACCCGAAAAAGTTTTGCAGTGGTGAAGCCGCAGGTCGTGAAGCGATTCACGGCGTGAGGTGGAAATACTCCTAACGAGGTCGGACGCCGTTGTTGAACGAGGTACGTGAGGTTTCGGCCATGCCGGCCGCGCCGAACGTATCGTTTCTGGAGGCTAACCGTGCCGCTTAATAGAGAAGACAAGCAAGCCGTCGTCGCTGAGGTTTCCGCGCAAGTCGCGAAGGCCCAGACCGTTGTGCTGGCTGAGTATCGTGGAATTGCGGTTGGCGATCTGACCAAGCTGCGCGCGAAAGCGCGTGAGCAACAGGTTTACCTGCGCGTGTTGAAGAACACGCTGGCGCGTCGCGCTGTTGAAGGTACCCCGTTTGCTCCGCTGGCAGAGCAGATGACTGGTCCGCTGATCTACGGCATCTCGGAAGATGCAATTGCCGCTGCTAAGGTCGTCAACGACTTCAGCAAGAGCAATGACAAGTTGGTCATCAAGGCTGGTTCGTTCGATGGCAAGGTGATGGACAAGGCTGGCGTGCAAGCGCTGGCAAGCATCCCGAGCCGTGAAGAACTGCTCTCGAAGCTGCTGTTCGTTATGCAATCGCCTGTTTCGGGCTTCGCGCGTGCTCTGGCCGCGCTCGCCGAGAAGAAGCAAGCGGAAGCTGCGTAAGCGAACGTGCATCAGCGTTACTGATCGCTGGCTGTATCCGAATTCAATTTAGGAGTATTTCAAATGGCAATCGCAAAAGAAGACATCCTGGCAGCAGTCGAAGGGATGACCGTTCTGGAACTGAACGAACTGGTCAAGGCGTTCGAAGAGAAGTTTGGCGTGTCGGCAGCTGCAGTGGCAGTCGCTGGCCCGGCAGGCGGCGGCGCTGCTGCTGCTGCAGAAGAAAAGACCGAATTCACGGTCGTTCTGGCTGAAGCAGGCAGCAACAAGGTTGCAGTCATCAAGGCAGTTCGCGAACTGACGGGCCTGGGCCTGAAGGAAGCGAAGGACGTCGTTGACGGCGCACCGAAGGCTGTCAAGGAAGGCGTCGACAAGGCTGCTGCTGAAGAAGCCAAGAAGAAGCTGGAAGAAGCAGGCGCGAAGGTCGAAGTCAAGTAAGTTTCGACGCGCTGTGCGAAGGCTGGCGGTATTTTCACCGCCGGCCTTTTTGTGCTTTGTGGGGACGTTATTCTGGCACTCATTCGGGAGCCCGAATAATCGGCCCCAGAAGCCAAAGAAAACCGCCGAATCGTTGTCAATGCATCGATTGGCGTTTCTCTTTGTCTTCTGAAGCGACTGCAGAAGGCAAGTTTGGTCGGGTAGCGGGCAACACAGGCATCCGCTGCCGTCAGCCAGCGGTTGGTAGCGGCCAACCACCAAGCTTCTCGGCTCGTTCAAGCCATCGGGCGGCCATCGGGTCTCAGTCGGTGAACACTCGGGTTTGAAACGTCCAGGTATCCCGCCTCGACAGCACCCGCCGTGATTCGGAGATCGTATGCAATATTCCTTCACCGAGAAGAAGCGCATTCGCAAGAGTTTCGCGAAGCGCCCCATCGTTCACCAAGTTCCGTTCTTGCTGGCCACCCAGCTTGAATCATTCAGCACGTTTCTGCAAGCCGATGTGCCTGGCGCGCAACGCAAGCCTGAAGGTTTGCAGGCCGCCTTCACATCGGTATTTCCCATTGTTTCGCACAACGGCTTCGCGCGCCTCGAGTTCGTGAGCTATGCGTTGTCCGCGCCGGCATTCAACATCAAGGAATGCCAGCAGCGTGGCCTGACGTACTGCTCCGCGCTGCGCGCGAAGGTCCGCCTCGTCATCCTCGACAAGGAATCGCCGAACAAGCCGGTCGTCAAGGAAGTGAAGGAGCAGGAAGTGTACATGGGCGAAATTCCGCTCATGACGCCGACGGGCTCGTTCGTCATCAACGGCACCGAGCGTGTCATCGTCTCGCAGCTGCACCGTTCGCCGGGCGTGTTCTTCGAACACGACAAGGGCAAGACGCACAGCTCGGGCAAGCTGCTGTTCTCGGCACGGATCATTCCGTACCGCGGCTCGTGGCTCGACTTCGAATTCGATCCGAAGGACATCCTGTACTTCCGCGTCGACCGTCGCCGCAAGATGCCGGTCACGATCCTGCTGAAGGCCATCGGCCTGACGCCGGAACAGATCCTCGCGAACTTCTTCGTGTTCGACAACTTCACGCTGATGGGCGAAGGCGCGCAACTCGAGTTCGTGCCCGAGCGCCTGCGTGGTGAAGTCGCGCGCTTCGACATCACGGATCGTGATGGCAAGGTCATCGTCCAGAAGGACAAGCGGATCAACGCGAAGCACATTCGCGACCTCGAAGCCGCGAAGACCAAGTTCATCTCGGTGCCGGAAGACTATCTGCTCGGCCGCGTGCTGGCGAAGAACGTCGTCGACGGCGACACCGGCGAAGTGATCGCGAGCGCGAACGACGAAGTCACGGAAAGCGTGCTCGAGAAGCTGCGCGAAGCGGACATCAAGGACATCCAGACGCTCTACACGAACGATCTGGACCAGGGCCCGTACATCTCGTCGACGCTGCGTGTCGACGAAACGACCGACAAGACGGCCGCGCGCATCGCGATCTACCGCATGATGCGTCCGGGCGAGCCGCCGACCGAAGAAGCGGTCGAGGCGCTGTTCAACCGTCTGTTCTACAGCGAAGAAGCGTACGACCTGTCGAAGGTCGGCCGCATGAAGTTCAACCGCCGCGTCGGCCGTGACGAGATCGTCGGCCCGATGACGCTGCAGGACGACGACATCCTCGCGACGATCAAGATCCTCGTCGAGCTGCGCAACGGCAAGGGCGAAGTGGACGACATCGACCACCTCGGCAACCGTCGCGTGCGTTGCGTCGGCGAACTGGCGGAAAACCAGTTCCGCGCGGGTCTCGTGCGTGTCGAGCGCGCGGTCAAGGAACGCCTCGGCCAGGCCGAAAGCGAAAACCTGATGCCGCACGACCTGATCAACTCGAAGCCGATTTCGTCGGCGATCCGCGAGTTCTTCGGTTCGTCGCAGCTGTCGCAGTTCATGGACCAGACCAACCCGCTGTCGGAAATCACGCACAAGCGCCGTGTTTCCGCACTGGGCCCGGGCGGTCTGACGCGCGAACGCGCAGGCTTCGAAGTGCGTGACGTGCACCCGACCCACTATGGCCGCGTGTGCCCGATCGAAACGCCGGAAGGTCCGAACATCGGTCTGATCAACTCGCTCGCACTGTACGCGCACCTGAACGAGTACGGCTTCCTCGAGACGCCGTACCGCAAGGTCGTCGACAGCAAGGTGACCGACCAGATCGACTACCTGTCGGCGATCGAGGAAGGCCGCTACATGATCGCGCAGGCGAACGCCGCGATCGACGAAAACGGCACGCTGATCGACGAACTCGTGTCGTCGCGTGAAGCCGGCGAAACGATGATGGTCACGCCGGACCGTATCCAGTACATGGACGTCGCGCCGTCGCAGATCGTGTCGGTTGCAGCTTCGCTGATCCCGTTCCTCGAGCACGACGATGCGAACCGTGCGCTGATGGGTTCGAACATGCAGCGTCAGGCCGTGCCGTGTCTGCGTCCGGAAAAGCCGGTCGTCGGTACGGGTATCGAGCGCACCTGCGCGGTCGACTCGGGCACGACGGTCCAGGCGTTCCGTGGCGGCGTGGTCGACTACGTCGACGCAGGCCGTATCGTGATTCGCGTGAACGACGACGAAGCGGTCGCGGGTGAAGTCGGTGTCGACATCTACAACCTGATCAAGTACACGCGTTCGAACCAGAACACGAACATCAACCAGCGTCCGATCGTGAAGATGGGCGACAAGGTCTCGCGCGGCGACGTGCTGGCCGACGGCGCCTCGACGGACCTGGGCGAGCTCGCGCTCGGCCAGAACATGCTGATCGCGTTCATGCCGTGGAACGGCTACAACTTCGAAGACTCGATCCTGATCTCGGAGAAGGTCGTTGCGGACGATCGCTATACGTCGATCCACATCGAAGAGCTGAACGTCGTTGCACGCGACACGAAGCTCGGGCCGGAAGAAATCACGCGCGACATCTCGAACCTGGCGGAAGTCCAGCTCGGCCGTCTCGACGAATCGGGCATCGTCTACATCGGTGCTGAAGTCGAAGCGGGCGACGTGCTGGTCGGCAAGGTCACGCCGAAGGGCGAGACCCAGCTGACGCCGGAAGAGAAGCTGCTGCGCGCGATCTTCGGCGAGAAGGCTTCGGACGTGAAGGACACGTCGCTGCGCGTGCCGTCGGGCATGAGCGGCACCGTGATCGACGTCCAGGTGTTCACGCGTGAAGGCATCCAGCGCGACAAGCGCGCGCAACAGATCATCGACGACGAACTGAAGCGCTACCGTCTCGACCTGAACGACCAGCTGCGCATCGTGGAAGGCGACGCGTTCCAGCGTCTCGCACGCATGCTGGTGGGCAAGGTCGCGAACGGCGGTCCGAAGAAGCTCGCGAAGGGCACGAAGATCGACCAGGCTTACCTGGAAGACCTCGACCACTACCACTGGTTCGACATCCGCCTCGCGGACGACGAAGCAGCGGCATCGCTCGAAGCGATCAAGAACTCGATCGAAGAGAAGCGTCACCAGTTCGACCTCGCGTTCGAAGAGAAGCGCAAGAAGCTCACGCAAGGCGACGAACTGCCGCCGGGCGTGCTGAAGATGGTCAAGGTGTACCTCGCGGTCAAGCGTCGCCTGCAGCCTGGCGACAAGATGGCGGGCCGTCACGGTAACAAGGGTGTCGTGTCGAAGATCGTCCCGATCGAAGACATGCCGTACATGGCCGACGGCCGTCCGGCAGACGTCGTGCTGAACCCGCTGGGCGTTCCGTCGCGGATGAACGTGGGTCAGGTTCTGGAAGTGCACCTCGGCTGGGCCGCGAAGGGCCTCGGCTGGCGTATCGGCGAAATGCTGCAGCGTCAGGCGAAGATCGAGGAACTGCGCGTGTTCCTGACGAAGATCTACAACGAGTCGGGCCGCCAGGAAGACCTGGAAAGCTTCACCGACGACGAGATCCTCGAACTCGCGAAGAACCTGCGCGAAGGCGTGCCGTTTGCAACGCCGGTGTTCGACGGTGCGACCGAGGAAGAAATGGGCAAGATGCTCGACCTCGCGTTCCCGGACGACATCGCGGAACAGCTCGGCATGAACCCGTCGAAGAACCAGGTCCGCCTGTACGACGGCCGCACGGGTGAAATGTTCGAACGTCGCGTGACGCTCGGCTACATGCACTACCTGAAGCTGCACCACTTGGTCGACGACAAGATGCACGCACGTTCGACCGGCCCGTACTCGCTCGTCACGCAGCAGCCGCTGGGTGGTAAGGCGCAGTTCGGTGGCCAGCGTTTCGGTGAAATGGAAGTGTGGGCACTCGAAGCGTACGGCGCGTCCTACGTGCTGCAGGAAATGCTGACGGTGAAGTCGGACGACGTGACCGGCCGGACGAAGGTTTACGAGAACCTCGTCAAGGGCGATCACGTGATCGATGCAGGCATGCCGGAATCCTTCAACGTGCTCGTGAAGGAAATCCGCTCGCTCGGTATCGACATCGATCTCGACCGCAATTAATCGGACTACGGAGAGAAGGCAATGAAAGCTCTGCTCGATCTATTCAAGCAAGTCCAACAGGAAGAAGTTTTCGACGCGATCAAGATCGGTCTGGCCTCGCCGGACAAGATCCGCTCGTGGTCGTTCGGCGAAGTGAAGAAGCCGGAGACCATCAACTACCGTACGTTCAAGCCGGAACGCGATGGTCTGTTCTGCGCGAAGATCTTCGGGCCGATCAAGGACTACGAGTGCCTGTGCGGCAAGTACAAGCGCCTGAAGCACCGCGGCGTGATCTGCGAGAAGTGCGGCGTCGAAGTGACGCTGGCGAAGGTGCGTCGCGAACGGATGGGCCACATCGAGCTGGCCTCGCCGGTCGCGCACATCTGGTTCCTGAAGTCGCTGCCGTCGCGTCTGGGCATGGTGCTCGACATGACGCTGCGCGACATCGAACGCGTGCTGTACTTCGAAGCATACGTGGTGATCGAACCGGGCATGACGCCGCTGAAGGCGCGGCAGATCATGACCGAAGAGGATTACTACAACAAGGTCGAGGAATACGGCGACGAATTCCGTGCCGAGATGGGCGCGGAAGGCGTGCGTGAACTGCTGCGTGCGATCAACATCGACGAGCAGGTCGAGACGCTGCGCACCGAGCTGAAGAACACCGGCTCGGAAGCGAAGATCAAGAAGTACGCGAAGCGCCTGAAGGTCCTCGAGGCATTCCAGCGCTCGGGCATCAAGCCCGAGTGGATGATCCTCGAAGTGCTGCCGGTGCTGCCGCCGGAACTGCGTCCGCTCGTGCCGCTGGACGGCGGCCGTTTCGCGACGTCGGACCTGAACGACCTGTATCGCCGCGTGATCAACCGTAACAACCGGTTGAAGCGTCTGCTCGAGCTGAAGGCACCTGAAATCATCGTCCGCAACGAAAAGCGGATGCTGCAGGAAGCCGTCGACTCGCTGCTCGACAACGGTCGTCGCGGCAAGGCGATGACGGGCGCGAACAAGCGTCCGCTGAAGTCGCTCGCCGACATGATCAAGGGCAAGGGCGGTCGTTTCCGTCAGAACCTGCTGGGCAAGCGCGTCGACTACTCGGGCCGTTCGGTCATCGTGGTCGGCCCGACGCTGAAGCTGCACCAGTGCGGTCTGCCGAAGCTGATGGCGCTCGAGCTGTTCAAGCCGTTCATCTTCAACAAGCTGGAAGTGATGGGCGTCGCGACGACCATCAAGGCTGCGAAGAAGGAAGTCGAGAACCAGACGCCGGTGGTGTGGGACATCCTCGAAGAGGTGATCCGCGAGCACCCGGTGATGCTGAACCGTGCGCCGACGCTGCACCGTCTCGGTATCCAGGCGTTCGAGCCGGTGCTGATCGAAGGCAAGGCAATTCAGCTGCACCCGCTCGTCTGCGCGGCGTTCAACGCCGACTTCGACGGTGACCAGATGGCCGTTCACGTGCCGCTGTCGCTCGAAGCGCAGATGGAAGCGCGTACGCTGATGCTGGCGTCGAACAACGTGCTGTTCCCGGCCAACGGCGATCCGTCGATCGTGCCGTCGCAGGATATCGTGCTGGGTCTGTACTACGCGACCCGCGAAGCGATCAACGGCAAGGGCGAAGGCCTGTCGTTCACCGGCGTGTCGGAAGTGATCCGCGCGTACGAGAACAAGGAAGTCGAGCTGGCCTCGCGCGTCAACGTGCGGATCACCGAAATGGTCCGCAACGAGGACACGTCGGAAGGCGCGCCGGAATTCGTGCCGAAGATCTCGCTGTACGCGACGACCGTCGGTCGCGCGATCCTGTCGGAGATCCTGCCGCACGGCCTGCCGTTCTCGGTGCTGAACAAGCCGCTGAAGAAGAAGGAAATCTCGCGCCTGATCAACACCGCATTCCGCAAGTGCGGTCTGCGTGCGACGGTCGTGTTCGCCGACCAGCTGATGCAGTCGGGTTTCCGCCTCGCAACGCGTGCCGGCATTTCGATCTGCGTGGACGACATGCTCGTGCCGCCGCAGAAGGAAACGATCGTCGGCGATGCCGCGAAGAAGGTGAAGGAGTACGACCGCCAGTACATGTCGGGTCTCGTCACCGCGCAGGAACGCTACAACAACGTGGTCGACATCTGGTCGGCAACGTCGGAAGCGGTCGGCAAGGCGATGATGGAGCAGCTGTCGACGGAGCCGGTGACGGACCGCGACGGCAACGAGACGCGCCAGGAGTCGTTCAACTCGATCTACATGATGGCCGACTCGGGCGCCCGGGGTTCGGCGGTGCAGATTCGTCAGCTGGCCGGTATGCGAGGCCTGATGGCGAAGCCGGACGGCTCGATTATCGAGACGCCGATTACCGCGAACTTCCGCGAAGGCCTGAACGTGTTGCAGTACTTCATCTCGACCCACGGTGCACGTAAGGGTCTGGCTGATACGGCACTGAAGACCGCGAACTCGGGTTACCTGACGCGTCGTCTCGTCGACGTCACGCAGGATCTGGTGGTGGTCGAGGACGATTGCGGCACGTCGAACGGCGTCGCGATGAAGGCGCTGGTCGAAGGCGGTGAAGTCGTCGAAGCGCTGCGCGACCGTATCCTCGGCCGCGTTGCGGTCGCGGACGTCGTGAACCCGGAAACGCAGGAAACGCTGTACGAATCGGGCACGCTGCTCGATGAAACGGCGGTCGAGGAAATCGAACGCCTCGGCATCGACGAAGTGCGCGTGCGCACGCCGCTGACCTGCGAAACGCGCTACGGTCTGTGCGCGGCCTGCTACGGCCGTGACCTTGGCCGCGGCTCGCTCGTGAACGTCGGCGAAGCAGTCGGCGTGATCGCGGCACAGTCGATCGGTGAACCGGGCACGCAGCTGACGATGCGTACGTTCCACATCGGTGGTGCGGCATCGCGTGCGGCAGTGGCGTCGTCGGTCGAAGCGAAGAGCAACGGTATCGTGCGTTTCACGGCGACGATGCGTTACGTCACCAACGCGAAGGGCGAGCAGATCGTCATTTCGCGTTCGGGCGAGGCGCTGATCACCGACGATTTCGGTCGCGAGCGCGAGCGTCACAAAGTGCCGTACGGCGCGACGCTGCTGCAACTCGACGGTGCGACGATCAAGGCCGGCACGCAGCTGGCGACGTGGGACCCGATGACGCGTCCGATCATCACCGAGTACGGTGGTACGGTGAAGTTCGAGAACGTCGAGGAAGGCGTGACCGTCGCGAAGCAGATCGACGACGTGACCGGCCTGTCGACGCTGGTCGTGATCGACGTGAAGCGTCGTGGTTCGCAAGCTTCGAAGAGCGTGCGTCCGCAGGTGAAACTGCTCGACGCGAACGGCGACGAAGTGAAGATCCCGGGCACGGAGCACGCAGTGCAGATCGGCTTCCAGGTCGGCGCACTGATCACCGTGAAGGACGGCCAGCAAGTGCAGGTGGGTGAAGTGCTTGCACGTATCCCGACCGAAGCGCAGAAGACGCGTGACATTACCGGCGGTCTGCCGCGGGTGGCGGAACTGTTCGAAGCGCGTTCGCCGAAGGACGCCGGCATTCTCGCGGAAGTCACCGGTACGACGTCGTTCGGCAAGGACACGAAGGGCAAGCAGCGTCTCGTCATCACGGACCTCGAAGGCAATCAGCACGAGTTCCTGATCGCGAAGGAAAAGCAGGTCCTGGTCCACGATGCTCAGGTCGTCAACAAGGGCGAAATGATCGTGGACGGCCCGGCCGATCCGCACGACATCCTGCGTCTGCAGGGTATCGAGGCGCTGTCGCGCTACATCGTCGACGAAGTGCAGGACGTGTATCGTCTGCAGGGCGTGAAGATCAACGACAAGCACATCGAGGTGATCGTTCGCCAGATGCTGCGTCGTGTGCAGATCACCGACAACGGTGATACGCGCTTCATCCCGGGCGAACAGGTCGAGCGTTCCGACATGCTGGACGAGAACGATCGCATGATCGCCGAGGGCAAGCGCCCGGCTTCGTACGACAACGTGCTCCTCGGTATCACGAAGGCGTCGCTGTCGACCGACTCGTTCATCTCCGCGGCATCGTTCCAGGAAACGACCCGCGTGCTGACCGAAGCGGCGATCATGGGCAAGCGCGACGATCTGCGCGGCCTGAAGGAAAACGTGATCGTCGGCCGTCTGATCCCGGCCGGTACGGGTCTCGCGTTCCACAAGGCACGCAAGGCGAAGGAGATGTCCGACCGCGAGCGTTTCGACCAGATCGCAGCGGAAGAGGCATTCGACTTCGGTACGCCGAGCGCGCCGGCGGAAGAGCCGCAACACCCGGCAGCCGAATAAGCGCGGGCGGCGCGAGCCGCCTCACGCTGCCGTATTCGCTGTCATCGAAACCGCCCGGTCCGCCGGGCGGTTTTTTTTATCCGTCGTTCACGTGCATGACGGGCTTGCCGCTCGGTCGCGCAGGCCCGTCATGCGCGCGCTCGAACCCTGTCCGATCGGCCAACGTTGCACGATTCGCCGCGCGCTGCGCGAGCGGGTTGTTAAAATTGCGGTCATCCTTCCGCCGTCCTCGTTCTCACTCATGTCCCGCGCCCTCGAAATCCTCGACGAAGTTTTTGGTTATTCCGCCTTTCGCGGCCAGCAGGGCGAGATCGTCGAACACGTCGCCGGCGGCGGCGATTGCCTCGTGCTGATGCCGACGGGCGGCGGCAAGTCGCTGTGCTACCAGATCCCGGCGCTGCTGCGCCGCGAGGCCGGGCAGGGCGCGGGCATCGTGGTGTCGCCGCTGATCGCGCTGATGCAGGACCAGGTCGCCGCGCTGAGCGAAGTCGGCGTGCGCGCGGCCTACCTGAACTCGACACTGTCGGGCGCCGAGGCCGCGGCGACCGAGCGCGCGCTGCGCGAGGGCGAGATCGACCTGCTGTACGTCGCGCCCGAGCGGCTGATGACGGGCCGCTTCCTCGACCTGCTCGAGCGCGCGAAGATCGGCCTGTTCGCGATCGACGAGGCGCACTGCGTGTCGCAGTGGGGGCATGACTTCCGTCCCGAATACATCCAGCTGTCGGTGCTGCACGAACGCTTCCCGTCGGTGCCGCGCATCGCGCTGACGGCCACTGCCGACGCGATCACGCGCGACGAGATCATCCATCGCCTCGCGCTCGACGACGCGCGCGTGTTCGTGTCGAGCTTCGATCGCCCGAACATCCGTTACCGGATCGTCGAGAAAGACAACGCGCGTTCGCAGCTGCTCGATTTCATCCGCGCGGAACACACGAACGCGGACGGCACGACCGACGCGGGCGTCGTCTACTGCCTGTCGCGCCGCAAGGTCGAGGAAACGGCCGAATGGCTGAAGGCTCAGGGTGTGCGCGCGCTGCCGTATCACGCGGGGATGGAGTTCGAGGTACGGCAGAAGCACCAGGAAATGTTCCAGCGCGAGGAAGGCATCGTGATGTGCGCCACGATCGCGTTCGGCATGGGCATCGACAAGCCGGATGTGCGCTTTGTCGCGCACCTCGATTTGCCGAAGAGCGTCGAGGGCTACTACCAGGAAACCGGCCGTGCGGGCCGCGACGGGATGCCGGCGAACGCGTGGATGGCGTACGGGCTCGGCGACGTCGTCCAGCAGCGCAAGATGATCGACGAGTCCGATGCGGACGACGCGCACAAGCGCGTGCAGACGTCGAAGCTCGACGCGTTGCTCGGGTTGTGCGAGACGATCTCGTGCCGGCGCGTGCGGCTCCTCAACTATTTCGGCGAGGCGAGCCAGCCGTGCGGCAACTGCGACACGTGCCTCGAACCGCCCGATTCATGGGACGCGACGCGCGAGGCGCAGATGGCGCTGTCATGCGTATTCCGCGCGCAGCGCGCGAGCGGCTTCAATTTCGGCTCGAGCCATCTGATCGAGATCCTGCGCGGCGGCCGCACGGAGAAAGTGTTGCAGCGCGGCCACGACCAGCTCAGCACGTTCGGGATCGGCGCATCGCTGTCCGAACCCGAGTGGCGCGCGATTTTCCGGCAACTCGTCGCGTACGGCTATCTCGCGGTCGACCATGGCGGCTTCGGCGCGCTGATGCTGACCGAGGCCGCGAAGCCGGTGCTGAAGAACGAGGAGAAGGTCACGCTGCGCCGCTACGTGAAGCCGCAGCGCACGCGCCAGTCGTCGAGCCGCAGCGGCACGCGCGTCGACCCGACGGCCGGCATGGGCACGCGCGAGCGCGCACGCTGGGACGCGCTGCGCGCGTGGCGCGCGGAAACCGCGAAGTCCGACGGCGTGCCGGCCTACGTGATCTTCCACGATGCGACGCTGGCCGAAATCGCGCGCAACGCGCCGGAGACGATCGACGACCTGCGTCATATCCCCGGCATGGGCGTGCGCAAGCTCGAACGCTTCGGCGACGAGATCATCGACGTCGTCGAATCGGCGTGACACAGGTGTTCCGACCCTTCCGGTAAACCGCCCGCGCGGCTGGCAAATCACGCAAGCCGTTGACTTAGTTGGCATTTCCGGAATATCATGCTGGGTTCCGGTATTCGGTGGGCCGTGTCGCGTTCGAAAGCTCGCACCCGATTCGCCGGTTCGGAAGTCAACTGTGCGTCGATTCTCGCTTTGCCCGAAATCGATGTGCAGATTTTGTTCAATTTCAGGAATAAACAATGCCAACCATCAACCAACTGGTTCGCAAAGGCCGTCAGTCGGAAACGACGAAGAGCAAGAGCCCGGCCCTGCAGGACTGCCCCCAGCGTCGTGGCGTGTGCACCCGTGTGTACACGACGACGCCGAAGAAGCCGAACTCGGCACTCCGTAAGGTCGCCAAGGTTCGTCTGACGAACGGCTTCGAAGTGATTTCGTACATCGGCGGTGAAGGTCACAACCTGCAGGAACACTCGGTTGTGCTGATCCGCGGCGGCCGTGTGAAGGACTTGCCGGGTGTGCGTTACCACATGGTTCGCGGCTCGCTGGATACCCAGGGCGTCAAGGACCGTAAGCAAGCGCGCTCGAAGTACGGCGCGAAGCGTGCAAAGGCTGCCAAGTAAGCAGTTTTTGATCAGGGATCGCCGCAGGGCGGTCAAGGCGGGAGTGCCGGATTGCCGGTGCTGTCGAGTAAGTGGTCACCCGGCCAAGCTGGTTAGTCGTGAAGATGTGATCGGGTTTGTTGGTGGCCGCGGAGCTGGAACCAGCTCCAACTGAACAAGTAAAGGAAGAATCATGCCGCGTCGTCGCGAAGTCCCCAAGCGGGAAGTGTTGCCGGATCCGAAGTTCGGCAACGTTGATGTTGCCAAGTTCATGAACATGCTGATGCTGTCCGGCAAGAAGTCGGTTGCAGAGCGCATCGTTTATGGCGCATTCGAACAAATCCAGACCAAGGGTGGCAAGGACCCGCTGGAAGTGTTCACGGTTGCGCTCAACAACGTGAAGCCGGTGGTCGAAGTGAAGAGCCGCCGCGTTGGTGGTGCCAACTATCAAGTTCCGGTCGAAGTGCGCCCGTCGCGTCGTATGGCATTGGCGATGCGCTGGCTGCGTGAGGCTGCGAAGAAGCGCAGCGAGAAGTCGATGGCTCTGCGCCTGGCAGGTGAACTCTCCGAAGCGGCCGAAGGCCGTGGCGGCGCGATGAAGAAGCGCGATGAAGTTCACCGCATGGCAGAAGCCAACCGCGCGTTCTCGCATTTCCGTTTCTAAGCGCCTGGCTGGGCTGTTTGCGGAAATAAATTCCGGGCGGGTGCGCTTTTCAGGCGCCTCGCCCGTTTGTGTTGAAGCATGATGCAGCCGGGCTGCATCATGTCATCCCAGTAGAGGATCAAAGTGGCTCGCAAGACTCCTATCGAGCGCTACCGCAATATCGGTATTAGCGCTCACATCGACGCCGGCAAAACGACGACGACCGAGCGCATTCTGTTTTACACCGGTGTGAACCACAAGATCGGTGAAGTCCACGACGGCGCAGCAACGATGGACTGGATGGAGCAGGAACAAGAGCGTGGCATCACGATCACGTCCGCTGCTACCACGGCCTTCTGGAAGGGCATGGGCGGCAACTATCCGGAACACCGCATCAACATCATCGACACCCCGGGCCACGTCGACTTCACGATCGAAGTGGAGCGTTCGATGCGCGTGCTCGACGGCGCGTGCATGGTGTACTGCGCAGTGGGCGGCGTGCAGCCGCAGTCGGAAACGGTGTGGCGCCAGGCTAACAAGTACAAGGTGCCCCGTCTCGCGTTCGTCAACAAGATGGACCGTACCGGCGCGAACTTCTTCAAGGTCTACGACCAGCTCCGTCTGCGCCTGAAGGCGAACCCGGTTCCGGTCGTGGTGCCGATCGGCTCGGAAGAAAACTTCAAGGGCGTGGTCGACCTGATCAAGATGAAGGCGATCATTTGGGACGAAGCGTCGCAAGGCACGAAGTTCGACTACGTCGACATCCCGGCCGAGCTCGCCGAGACCTGCAAGGAATGGCGCGAAAAGATGGTCGAAGTGGCTGCTGAAGCCAGCGAAGACCTGATGAACAAGTACCTGGAAGAAGGCGATCTGCCGGAAGCCGACATCGTCAAGGCGCTGCGCGACCGTACGATCGCGTGCGAAATCCAGCCGATGCTGTGCGGTACCGCGTTCAAGAACAAGGGCGTGCAGCGTATGCTCGACGCCGTGATCGACTTCCTGCCGTCGCCGGTCGACATCCCGCCGGTCAAGGGCGAGCTCGAAAACGGTGAAGAAGCAGAGCGCAAGGCGTCGGACGAAGAGAAGTTCTCGTCGCTCGCGTTCAAGATCATGACCGACCCGTTCGTCGGCCAGCTGATCTTCTTCCGTGTGTACTCGGGCGTCGTCAATTCGGGCGACACGCTGCTGAACTCGACCAAGGGCAAGAAGGAACGCCTCGGCCGGATTCTGCAGATGCACGCGAACCAGCGTGAAGAAATCAAGGAAGTCCGTGCAGGCGACATCGCTGCTGCGGTCGGCCTGAAGGAAGCGACCACGGGCGACACGCTGTGCGACCCGGCGAACCCGATCGTTCTCGAACGCATGGTGTTCCCGGAGCCGGTGATTTCGCAGGCTGTCGAGCCGAAGACCAAGGCTGACCAGGAAAAGATGGGCCTCGCGCTGAACCGTCTGGCGCAGGAAGATCCGTCGTTCCGCGTGCAGACCGACGAAGAGTCGGGCCAGACCATCATTTCGGGCATGGGCGAGCTCCACCTCGAAATTCTGGTCGACCGGATGAAGCGTGAATTCGGCGTGGAAGCGACCGTCGGCAAGCCGCAGGTTGCATACCGCGAAACGATCCGTTCGACGGCGAAGGATGTCGACGGCAAGTTCGTCAAGCAGTCGGGTGGTCGCGGCCAGTACGGTCACGCGGTCATCACGCTCGAGCCGAACGAACAAGGCAAGGGCTACGAGTTCTTCGACGAGATCAAGGGTGGTGTGATTCCGCGTGAATACATCCCGGCGGTCGACAAGGGTATCCAGGACACGCTGAAGTCGGGCGTGCTGGCTGGCTTCCCGGTCGTCGACGTGAAGGTTCACCTGACGTTCGGTTCGTACCACGACGTTGACTCGAACGAAAACGCGTTCCGCATGGCCGGTTCGATGGCGTTCAAGGAAGCGATGCGCAAGGCGAACCCGGTCGTCCTCGAGCCGATGATGGCTGTCGAAGTCGAGACGCCGGAAGACTACATGGGCAACGTGATGGGCGACCTGTCGGGCCGTCGCGGCATCGTCCAGGGCATGGAAGACATGGTTGGCGGCGGCAAGATCGTTCGCGCCGAAGTGCCGCTGTCGGAAATGTTCGGTTACTCGACGTCGCTGCGTTCGCTGACGCAAGGTCGTGCAACGTACACGATGGAGTTCAAGCACTACGCTGAAGCTCCGCGCAACGTTGCTGAAGCGATCATCAGCGCGAAGTCGAAGTAAATCTGCAGCTACCAACCGATATTTTTTGAAAGAAGAGAATCATGGCAAAAGGTAAATTTGAGCGGACCAAGCCGCACGTCAACGTTGGTACGATTGGTCACGTTGACCACGGCAAGACGACGCTGACGGCAGCGATCACGACGGTGCTGACGAAGAAGTTCGGCGGCGAAGCGAAGGCTTACGACCAGATCGACGCGGCACCGGAAGAAAAGGCGCGCGGCATCACGATCAACACGGCACACGTCGAGTACGAAACGGCTAACCGCCACTACGCACACGTCGACTGCCCGGGCCACGCTGACTATGTGAAGAACATGATCACGGGCGCGGCACAGATGGACGGCGCGATCCTGGTTTGCTCGGCAGCAGACGGCCCGATGCCGCAGACGCGTGAGCACATCCTGCTGGCACGTCAGGTTGGCGTTCCGTACATCATCGTGTTCCTGAACAAGTGCGACATGGTGGACGACGCTGAACTGCTCGAGCTGGTCGAGATGGAAGTTCGCGAACTCCTGTCGAAGTACGACTTCCCGGGCGACGACACGCCGATCGTGAAGGGTTCGGCCAAGCTGGCGCTGGAAGGCGACACGGGCGAGCTGGGCGAAGTGGCGATCATGAGCCTGGCCGATGCGCTGGACACGTACATCCCGACGCCGGAGCGTGCAGTTGACGGCGCGTTCCTGATGCCGGTGGAAGACGTGTTCTCGATCTCGGGCCGTGGTACGGTGGTGACGGGTCGTGTCGAGCGCGGCATCGTGAAGGTCGGCGAAGAAATCGAAATCGTCGGTATCAAGCCGACGGTGAAGACGACCTGCACGGGCGTTGAAATGTTCCGCAAGCTGCTGGACCAAGGTCAGGCAGGCGACAACGTCGGTATCCTGCTGCGCGGCACGAAGCGTGAAGACGTGGAGCGTGGCCAGGTTCTGGCGAAGCCGGGTTCGATCACGCCGCACACGCACTTCACGGCTGAAGTGTACGTGCTGAGCAAGGACGAAGGCGGCCGTCACACGCCGTTCTTCAACAACTACCGTCCGCAGTTCTACTTCCGTACGACGGACGTGACGGGCTCGATCGAGCTGCCGAAGGACAAGGAAATGGTGATGCCGGGCGACAACGTGTCGATCACGGTGAAGCTGATCGCTCCGATCGCGATGGAAGAAGGTCTGCGCTTCGCAATCCGCGAAGGCGGCCGTACCGTCGGCGCCGGCGTCGTCGCCAAGATCATCGAGTAATATCGACGATCCGCGGATCCCTCCGGGGTCCGCGATTCCACGGTAGGCAGTCGTACCGTCGAAACCGGGTGTCCAGTTCGATCTGGCACCCGGTTTTTCTTTGTGGCGTGCGCGTTGCCGTATTGACAAACGCACACCACCGCTTCGATTTTTCGTGTAGAATCGCGGGCTTAGCAGTGGAAGTACCGTTCGGGACCGGGCGCCTCGCTCCCCGCAGGCAACAGGTTTCGCGTTCTTTTAGTGTCCGGCGATGCAACATCGCCTCGCTCTTTTCAAGGAATCGTCATGCAGCAACAGAAAATCCGCATTCGCCTGAAGGCTTTCGACTATCGTCTGATCGATCAATCGGCTGCCGAGATCGTCGATACCGCGAAGCGGACTGGCGCAATCGTCCGTGGCCCGGTGCCGCTGCCGACGCGCATCCAGCGTTTTGACATCCTGCGTTCGCCGCACGTCAACAAGACGTCGCGCGATCAGCTCGAAATCCGTACCCACCAGCGCCTGATGGACATCGTCGATCCGACCGACAAGACGGTTGACGCGCTGATGAAGCTCGACCTGCCGGCTGGCGTCGACGTGGAAATCAAGCTGCAGTAAGGCTTTCGGCGCCTCCCGGCGTGCCGGGCGGTGCTAAGTCTTTGTATTGCTTGCGGAAATCGAGAAGTCGGGCTATACTGCTTGGCTTTTCGCGTATTCGCGTAAAAAAGTTGGGCCTTGCGTGCCCGGCATTTTGTAAATCAGCCCCGACCAATCGCAGTCGGGAATGGAGAAAATGATGAGCCTTGGACTCGTAGGTCGCAAGGTTGGCATGACCCGTATCTTCACGGCTGAAGGGGATTCGATTCCCGTCACCGTGCTGGACGTGTCGGACAACCGCGTGACGCAGATCAAGACTGTTGAAACCGACGGCTACACGGCCGTGCAGGTTGCATTCGGCTCCCGCCGCGCATCGCGCGTGACGAAGCCGCTGGCAGGTCATCTCGCCAAAGCCGGTGTCGAAGCCGGTGAAATCCTCAAGGAATTCCGCATTGACGCGGCCAAGGCAGCTGAGCTGTCGAATGGCGCCGTGGTCGGTGCTGATCTTTTCGAAGTAGGCCAGAAGGTCGACGTGCAAGGCGTGTCGATCGGTAAGGGCTACGCCGGTACGATCAAGCGTTACAACTTCTCCTCCGGCCGTGCTACCCACGGTAACTCGCGCTCGCACAACGTGCCGGGCTCGATCGGTATGGCGCAGGATCCGGGTCGCGTTTTCCCGGGTAAGCGCATGACGGGTCACCTCGGTGACGTTACGGTGACGGTGCAGAACCTCGAAATCGCTCGTATCGACGCAGAGCGCAAGCTGCTGCTCGTCAAGGGCGCGATTCCGGGCGCGAAGGGCGGCAAGGTTTTCGTGACGCCGGCCGTCAAGACCAAGGGGGCGAAATAATGGAACTCAAGCTCCTGAACGAAAATGGTCAGGAAGGTGCAGTGGTCAACGCGTCGGACGTCGTGTTCGGTCGTGACTACAACGAAGCGCTGATCCACCAGGTCGTCGTCGCGTACCAGGCGAATGCTCGCCAGGGTAACCGCGCACAGAAGGACCGCGAGCAAGTCAAGCACACCACCAAGAAGCCGTGGCGTCAGAAGGGTACGGGCCGCGCTCGTGCCGGTATGTCGTCGAGCCCGTTGTGGCGTGGCGGTGGTCGCATCTTCCCGAACTCGCCGGAAGAAAACTTCTCGCACAAGGTCAACAAGAAGATGCATCGCGCAGGTCTCTGCTCGATCTTCTCGCAGCTGGCCCGCGAAGGCCGTCTGTCGGTCGTCGAGGACATCATCCTCGAAGCGCCGAAGACCAAGCTGCTGGCTGACAAATTCAAGACCATGGGTCTCGACTCCGTTCTGATCATCACGGACACGGTCGACGAGAACCTGTACCTGGCTTCGCGCAACCTGCCGCACGTGGCGATTGTCGAGCCGCGCTACGCTGACCCGCTGTCGCTGATCTACTTCAAGAAAGTGCTGGTCACGAAGGCTGCGGTCGCCCAGATCGAGGAGTTGCTGTCATGAGCGAGATTCGCAAGAACGATCATCGTTTGATGCAGGTCCTGCTCGCACCGGTGATCTCGGAAAAGGCGACGCTGGTTGCCGACAAGAACGAGCAAGTCGTGTTCGAAGTCGCACCGGATGCCACGAAGCAGGAAGTGAAGGCGGCTGTCGAGCTGCTGTTCAAGGTTGAAGTTGATTCGGTCAACGTGCTGGTTCAGAAGGGCAAGCAAAAGCGCTTCGGCCGTTCGATGGGCCGCCGCAAGGACGTGAAGAAGGCGTACGTTTGCCTGAAGCCCGGCCAGGAAATCAACTTTGAAGCGGAGGCCAAGTAATCATGGCAATCGTGAAAGTTAAGCCGACATCGCCGGGTCGCCGCGCGATGGTCAAGGTGGTCAACAAGAACCTGCACCAGGGCAAGCCGTTCGCGGCACTGCTCGACTCGCAGAGCTCGACCGCCGGCCGTAACAACAACGGCCGTATCACCACGCGTCACAAGGGTGGTGGTCACAAGCAGCACTATCGTATCGTCGATTTCCGTCGCACGAAGGATGGCATTCCGGCAAAGGTCGAGCGTCTCGAGTACGACCCGAACCGTAGCGCGAACATCGCGCTGGTGCTCTACGCAGACGGCGAGCGTCGCTACATCATCGCCCCGAAGGGCCTGACCGTCGGCCAACAGCTGATGTCGGGTTCGGAAGCGCCGATCCGTGCAGGCAACACGCTGCCGATCCGCAACATTCCGGTCGGTACGACGATCCACTGCATCGAGATGCTGCCGGGCAAGGGCGCGCAAATGGCGCGTTCGGCTGGCACGTCGGCCATGCTGCTGGCACGTGAAGGCGTCTACGCGCAGGTTCGTCTGCGTTCGGGCGAAATCCGCCGCGTGCACATCGAGTGCCGTGCAACGATCGGTGAAGTCGGTAACGAAGAGCATAGCCTGCGCCAAATCGGCAAGGCTGGCGCGAACCGCTGGCGCGGTATCCGCCCGACGGTGCGTGGCGTTGCGATGAACCCGGTTGATCACCCGCACGGTGGTGGTGAGGGCAAGACGGCTGCAGGTCGCGACCCGGTGAGCCCGTGGGGTACGCCGGCTAAGGGTTACCGCACCCGCAGCAACAAGCGCACGACGACGATGATCGTCCAGCGCCGTCACAAGCGTTAAGGAGTAGGCAATGGCACGTTCTGTAAAAAAAGGTCCGTTCTGCGACGCCCATTTGCTGAAGAAAGTTGAGGCGGCTGCAGCTTCGCGCGACAAAAAGCCGATCAAGACCTGGTCGCGTCGCTCGACGATTCTGCCGGATTTCATCGGCCTGACGATCGCTGTTCACAACGGCCGTCAACACGTTCCGGTGTACATCTCGGAAAACATGGTCGGCCACAAGCTTGGCGAGTTCGCACTGACCCGTACGTTCAAGGGTCACGCGGCCGACAAGAAGGCCAAGAAATAAGGGGCAATCAAGATGGAAGTGAAAGCAATTCATCGCGGTGCCCGCATCTCGGCGCAAAAAACGCGCCTTGTGGCTGACCAGATCCGCGGTTTGCCGGTCGACAAGGCGCTGAACGTTCTGACGTTCTCGCCGAAGAAGGCGGCTGGCATCGTGAAGAAGGTTGTGCTGTCGGCAATCGCGAATGCGGAGCACAACGAAGGCGCTGATATCGACGAGCTCAAGATCAAGAGCATCTACGTCGACAAGGCGGCATCGCTCAAGCGTTTCACCGCGCGCGCCAAGGGCCGCGGTAACCGCATCGAGAAGCAATCCTGTCACATCACTGTGACGGTCGGGAATTAAGGAGCCATACGATGGGACAGAAAATTCATCCGACTGGCTTCCGCCTGGCTGTCAGCCGCAATTGGGCTTCGCGTTGGTACGCGAACAACAACAATTTCGCGGCGATGCTGCAGGAAGACATCGGTGTTCGTGAATACCTGAAGAAGAAGCTGAAGAACGCTTCGGTCGGTCGGGTGGTCATCGAGCGTCCGGCGAAGAACGCGCGCATCACGATTTACAGCTCGCGTCCGGGCGTCGTCATCGGCAAGAAGGGCGAGGATATCGAACAGCTGAAGACGGAACTGCAACGCCGCATGGGCGTGCCGGTTCACGTCAACATCGAAGAAATCCGCAAGCCGGAAACCGATGCGCAACTGATCGCTGACTCGATCACGCAACAGCTCGAGCGCCGGATCATGTTCCGTCGCGCGATGAAGCGTGCGATGCAGAACGCGATGCGTCTGGGTGCCCAAGGCATCAAGATCATGAGCGCAGGCCGTCTGAACGGTATCGAAATCGCTCGTACGGAGTGGTATCGCGAAGGTCGCGTGCCCCTTCACACGCTGCGTGCCGACATCGACTACGCGACCTCGGAAGCGAAGACGACCTACGGGATCATCGGCGTCAAGGTGTGGGTGTACAAGGGCGACACGCTCGGCCGCAATGACGCGCCGGTGGTCGAAGAAGTAGCCGAAGACAAGCGTCCGCGTCGCAATGCGCGTCCGGGCGACCGTCGTCCGCGCCGTGACGGCGAAGGCGGCGCTCCGGGTGCTCGTCGTGGCGCACCGCGCCGTGGCGCCGGCAAGCCCGAAGACGGCAAGACTGGAGAATAACGATGCTGCAACCGAAACGCAGAAAGTATCGTAAAGAGCAGAAGGGTCGTAACACCGGCAAGGCGACGCGCGGCAACGCAGTGTCGTTCGGTGAATTCGGTCTGAAGGCGATCGGTCGCGGTCGTTTGACCGCACGTCAGATTGAAGCGGCGCGTCGTGCAATGACGCGTCACATCAAGCGTGGCGGCCGCATCTGGATCCGGATCTTCCCGGACAAGCCGATTTCGCAAAAGCCGGCAGAAGTGCGTATGGGTAACGGTAAGGGTAACCCGGAGTACTACGTCGCCGAGATCCAGCCGGGCAAGATGCTCTATGAAATGGACGGCGTAACCGAAGAACTGGCACGCGAAGCGTTCCGTCTGGCTGCAGCCAAGCTGCCGCTGAAGACGGCATTCATCGTGCGCCAGCTCGGCGCCTAAGGAGAAAACATGAAGGCTTCCGAACTTCTCCAGAAAGACCAGGCCGCGCTCAACAAGGAGCTGGCGGACCTGCTGAAGGCGCAATTCGGCCTGCGCATGCAACTCGCGACCCAGCAGCTCACGAACACGAGCCAGCTGAAGAAGGTTCGTCGCGACATCGCACGTGTGCGGACCGTCATGACTCAGAAGGCGAACCAGAAATGAACGATAGCGTGAAAACCTCGCTGAAGCGGACGCTGGTCGGTCGGGTCGTCAGCAACAAGATGGACAAGACCGTCACCGTGCTGATCGAGCACCGCGTCAAGCACCCGATCTACGGCAAGTATGTCGTGCGCTCGAAGAAGTACCACGCGCATGATGAAGCGAACACCTGCAACGAAGGCGATCTCGTCGAAATCCAGGAAACTCGTCCTGTTTCGAAGACGAAGGCCTGGACGGTGTCGCGCCTCGTCGAAGCAGCTCGCGTCATCTAAGCGGGCAGAGCAGTAGGCAGTAACAAGCACTTCGCCACGAAGTGCTTGAAATCGCAAAGTTTTTGCTTGCGTGACCAGGGTTATTTGTTATAATCCTGGTCTTCCCTCTTTATGGGAGCCCCGTCGCGGGCGAAGTTGGTGGGGGAAGCGGACTGGCGCCAGCCTGTCCGAAAGATTCACCGAATTGCGATGGCGGGTTTCGTTTGCCGTCGCTGCTGTTCCAACCCAAGCAGCCGATTGGCTGACGGGACCAAGACTGACCGAATGCATCATGGTGGTGCAATCGGATTAAGTTGGGAAAGACAAACCATGATCCAGACCGAATCTCGGCTCGAAGTAGCCGACAACACGGGTGCACGTGAAGTCATGTGCATCAAGGTGCTCGGCGGCTCGAAGCGTCGTTATGCCGGCATTGGCGACATCATCAAGGTGACCGTCAAAGAAGCAACGCCGCGCGGGCGCGTGAAGAAAGGCGAAATCTACAACGCCGTGGTGGTCCGCACCGCCAAGGGTGTTCGCCGTCAAGACGGCTCGCTGATCAAGTTCGACGGCAACGCCGCTGTGCTTTTGAATAACAAGCTTGAGCCGATCGGCACCCGTATCTTCGGGCCGGTGACGCGTGAGCTGCGTAGCGAACGATTCATGAAGATCGTTTCGCTGGCGCCGGAAGTGCTGTAAGGAGTCGCGATGAACAAGATTCGCAAAGGTGACGAAGTCATCGTCGTCACTGGCAAAGACAAGGGCAAGCGCGGCGTCGTGCTGGCTGTCGGTGCAGAACATGTGACGGTTGAAGGTATCAACCTCGTCAAGAAGCATGTGAAGCCGAACCCGATGAAGGGTACGACGGGCGGCGTGGAAGCGAAGACGATGCCCCTGCATATTTCGAACGTCGCACTGGTCGACGCGAATGGCAAGGCGTCGCGTGTTGGCATCAAGGTCGAGGAAGGCAAGAAGGTTCGCTTCCTGAAGACGACCGGTGCCGTACTGAGCGCCTGACGCAGCGGAGTAAAAAATGGCTCGTTTTCAAGAGTTTTACAAAGAAAAGGTTGTGCCCGGCCTGATCGAGAAGTTCGGTTACAAGTCGGTCATGGAAGTGCCGCGCATCACCAAGATCACGCTGAACATGGGTCTTGGCGAAGCGATCGCTGACAAGAAGATCATCGAGAACGCCGTCGGCGACCTCACGAAGATCGCTGGTCAGAAGCCGGTCGTCACGAAGGCACGCAAGGCAATCGCAGGCTTCAAGATCCGCCAGGGTTACCCGATCGGCGCGATGGTGACGCTGCGTGGCCAAGCGATGTACGAATTCCTCGACCGTTTCGTGACCGTTGCCCTGCCCCGCGTGCGTGACTTCCGCGGTGTGTCGGGTCGTGCCTTCGATGGCCGCGGCAACTACAACATCGGTGTGAAAGAGCAGATCATTTTCCCCGAAATCGACTACGACAAGATCGACGCACTGCGTGGGCTGAACATCAGCATCACGACGACTGCGAAGACCGACGACGAAGCAAAGGCTCTGCTCGCCAGCTTCAAGTTCCCGTTCAGAAACTGAGGTTACCGTGGCTAAACTGGCACTGATCGAACGTGAAAAGAAGCGCGCCCGCCTGGTCGCGAAGTTCGCAGCAAAGCGCGAAGCGCTGAAGGCGATCGTCGAAGACCAAAGCAAGTCGGAAGAAGAGCGCTACGAAGCACGCCTGGAGCTGCAGCAACTGCCCCGCAACGCAAACCCGACCCGCCAGCGTAACCGCTGCGCGATCACGGGCCGTCCGCGTGGCACGTTCCGTAAATTCGGCCTCGCGCGTAACAAGATTCGTGAAATCGCATTCCGTGGCGAGATTCCTGGCCTGACCAAGGCGAGCTGGTAATAGGAGAAACGTAAATGAGCATGAGTGATCCTATCGCCGATATGCTGACTCGCATCCGCAACGCGCAGATGGTCGAGAAGGTATCGGTTGCGATGCCCTCGTCGAAGGTCAAGGTTGCAATCGCGCAAGTCCTGAAGGACGAAGGTTATATCGACGATTTCGCCGTCAAGGCGGAAGGTGCGAAGTCCGAACTGAATATCGCGCTGAAGTACTACGCAGGTCGCCCGGTCATCGAACGCCTCGAGCGCGTGTCGAAGCCTGGTCTGCGCGTGTACCGCGGCCGTAACGACATTCCGCAGGTCATGAACGGCCTGGGTGTGGCAATCGTGTCGACGCCGAAGGGCGTGATGACCGACCGCAAGGCGCGCGCTACCGGCGTCGGCGGCGAAGTCATCTGCTACGTTGCTTAAAGCCGAGGAGAGAGAAACATGTCTCGAGTAGGTAAGAGCCCGATCGCGCTGCAAGGCGCGGAAGTCAAGCTGGCCGACGGTGCGATCACCGTCAAGGGCCCGCTGGGCACCATCACGCAAGCGATCAATCCGCTCGTGAACGTGGCGAACAACGACGGCACGCTGAATCTGTCGCCGGTCGACGAAAGCCGCGAAGCAAACGCACTGTCGGGCACGATGCGCGCGATCATCGCGAATGCCGTGCACGGCGTGACCAAGGGTTTCGAGCGCAAGCTGACGCTGGTTGGCGTCGGTTATCGTGCGCAAGCGCAAGGCGACAAGCTGAACCTGTCGCTGGGTTTCTCGCACCCGGTGGTGCACCAGATGCCGGAAGGCGTCAAGGCTGAAACCCCGACGCAAACCGAAATCGTGATCAAGGGGATCAACAAGCAACAAGTCGGTCAAGTGGCTGCGGAAGTCCGCGGTTACCGTCCGCCGGAGCCCTACAAGGGCAAGGGCGTGCGCTATTCCGACGAGGTTGTGATCCTCAAAGAAACGAAGAAGAAGTAAGGGTGCGCAATCATGGATAAGACTCAATCTCGCCTGCGCCGCGCTCGCCAGACGCGTATCAAGATCGCTGAGCTGCAGGTCGCGCGTCTCGCCGTGCATCGCACGAACACGCACATCTACGCTCAAGTGTTCTCGCCCTGCGGCACCAAGGTGCTCGCCAGCGCGTCGACGCTCGAGGCAGAAGTGCGCGCTGAACTGGCCGACAAGTCGGGCAAGGGCGGCAACGTTAATGCCGCGACGCTGATCGGCAAGCGTATTGCCGAGAAGGCAAAGGCTGCCGGCATCGAATCCGTCGCCTTCGACCGCTCGGGCTTCCGCTACCACGGCCGCGTCAAGGCGCTGGCTGAGGCAGCTCGCGAAGCTGGGCTCAAGTTCTAAGGAAGGAATTCGTCATGGCAAAGATGCAAGCGAAAGTTCAGGCTGACGAGCGCGACGACGGCCTTCGCGAAAAGATGATTTCGGTCAATCGCGTGACCAAGGTCGTGAAGGGTGGCCGTATTCTCGGCTTCGCCGCACTGACCGTGGTTGGCGACGGTGATGGCCGCATCGGTATGGGCAAGGGCAAGGCGAAGGAAGTGCCGGTCGCTGTCCAGAAGGCAATGGAACAAGCTCGCCGCAACATGTTCAAGGTGCCGCTCAAGAACGGCACGCTGCAGCACGAAGTGCACGGCAAGCATGGCGCATCCGCTGTCCTCCTCGCTCCGGCGAAGGCAGGTACGGGCGTGATCGCCGGCGGCCCGATGCGCGCAGTGTTCGACGTGATGGGCGTTCAGAACGTCGTGGCGAAGAGCCACGGTTCGACGAACCCGTACAACCTCGTTCGCGCCACGCTGGACGGTCTGCGCAAGCAGTCGACCCCGGCAGACATCGCGGCGAAGCGCGGCAAGTCCGTCGAAGATATTTTGGGCTAAGCCCGGGTGGTCACCATGTCTGAAAAAACTGTCAAGGTTCAGCTCGTCAAGAGCCTGATCGGGACCCGCGAATCGCACCGTGCGACCGTGCGTGGCCTGGGCCTGCGCCGACTCAACTCGGTTAGCGAGCTGCAGGATACGCCGGCGGTCCGCGGCATGATCAACAAGGTCTCGTACCTCGTTAAGGTCATCGCGTAAGCGGCCCTACGGATCAAGGAGTTGATATGGAATTGAATAACCTGAAGCCGGCCGCTGGTGCAAAGCACGCCAAGCGTCGTGTCGGCCGCGGCATCGGTTCGGGCCTCGGCAAGACGGCTGGCCGTGGTCACAAGGGTCAGAAATCGCGTTCGGGCGGCTTCCACAAAGTCGGTTTCGAAGGCGGTCAGATGCCTCTGCAACGTCGTCTGCCGAAGCGCGGCTTCACGTCGCTGACGAAGGAATTCGTCGGTGAAGTGCGCCTGGGCGACCTCGAGAAGCTGCCGGTCGATGAAATCGATCTGCTCGCACTGAAGCAAGCCGGCCTGGTCGGCGAGCTGACGAAGAGCGCAAAGATCATCGCGACGGGCGAACTGAAGCGCAAGATCGTCGTGAAGGGTCTCGGTGCCACCAAGGGTGCGCGCGCTGCGATCGAAGCGGCTGGCGGTTCGTTCGCCGAGTGACACGCGTAGCGCGTCGTTACTTGCATTCATCGGAGAAGGTACTTGGCTAACAGCCCGAGTCTTGCAAAACCCGGTCGAAGCACGGCGAAATTCGGCGATCTGCGTCGGCGAGCGATGTTCCTGCTCCTGGCGCTGATCGTCTATCGCATCGGCGCGCACATCCCCGTGCCGGGCATCGATCCGGATCAACTGGCGAAGCTGTTCCAGAGCCAGGCGGGCGGCATCCTGGGCATGTTCAACATGTTCTCGGGTGGCGCGCTTTCCCGCTTCACGATCTTTGCGCTGGGGATCATGCCGTACATCTCGGCGTCGATCATCATGCAGTTGCTGGCGATCGTCTCGCCGCAACTCGAGGCGCTGAAGAAGGAAGGGCAGGCAGGGCAACGGAAGATCACGCAGTACACGCGGTATTTCACCGTGGTGCTCGCGACCTTCCAGGCGTTCGGTATCGCGGCTGCGCTGGAAAACCAGCCGGGCCTCGTGATCGACCCCGGCATGCTGTTCCGGCTGACGACGGTCGTGACGCTGGTTACCGGCACGATGTTCCTGATGTGGCTGGGTGAGCAGATCACCGAGCGTGGTCTGGGCAACGGCATCTCGATCATCATCTTCGGCGGGATCGCAGCAGGGTTCCCGAATGCCGTCGGTGGGCTGTTCGAGCTGGTGCGTACGGGTTCGATGAGCATCATTTCGGCGATCATCATCGTCGTTCTGATCGCCGCGGTGACTTACCTGGTCGTGTTCATCGAACGCGGTCAGCGCAAGATCCTCGTGAACTACGCGAAGCGCCAGGTCGGCAACAAGATCTACGGTGGCCAGTCGTCGCACTTGCCGCTGAAGCTGAACATGTCGGGCGTGATTCCGCCGATCTTCGCATCGTCGATCATCCTGTTCCCGGCCACGATTCTCGGCTGGTTCAGCACGGGTCAGCCGTCGGGAAGCTGGATCTCCAACACGTTGCATAACGTCGCGGAGGCGCTGAAGCCGGGCCAGCCGGTCTATGTGCTGCTGTACACGCTGGCGATCGTGTTTTTCTGCTTCTTCTACACCGCACTGGTGTTCAACAGCAGGGAAACCGCGGACAACCTGAAGAAGAGCGGCGCGTTTGTTCCGGGCATTCGTCCGGGCGATCAGACCGCACGATATATCGACCGCATCCTCACGCGTCTGACGCTGGCCGGTGCGATCTACATCGTCTTCGTGTGTCTGTTGCCGGAATTCCTGGTGCTGCGCTGGAACGTGCCGTTTTATTTTGGTGGAACGTCGCTGCTGATCATTGTCGTCGTCACGATGGACTTCATGGCGCAGGTGCAGTCGTACGTTATGTCGCAACAGTATGAGTCGCTGCTCAAGAAGGCAAACTTCAAGGGCGGCAACATCCCAATGCGTTAATCAAGGACTATGGCCAAAGACGATGTAATCCAGATGCAAGGTGAGGTGATCGAAAACCTCCCGAATGCGACCTTCCGCGTGAAGCTGGAAAACGGCCATGTCGTGTTGGGGCATATCTCCGGGAAGATGCGGATGCACTACATCCGCATCCTGCCGGGCGACAAGGTGACGGTTGAATTGACGCCTTACGATCTGTCTCGTGCGCGGATCGTGTTCCGGGCGAAGTGATTTGAAAAAAGGGTATTATCATGAAAGTGATGGCATCGGTTAAGCGCATTTGCCGCAATTGCAAGATCATCAAGCGCAAAGGCGTCGTTCGCGTGATCTGCAGCTCGGATCCGCGCCACAAGCAGCGCCAAGGCTGACCGCGCGTTTGTTTGCGCTTTTTGTTTGAGGAAAAACAATGGCTCGTATCGCAGGGGTTAACATCCCGAATCACCAGCATACCGAGATCGGCCTGACGGCAATCTTCGGTATCGGCCGCACGCGCTCGCGCAGCATCTGCACGGCAGCTGGCGTGGAATTCTCGAAGAAGGTCAAGGACCTGACCGACGCAGACCTCGAAAAGCTGCGTGAAGAAGTGGGCAAGTTCATCGTCGAAGGCGATCTGCGCCGTGAAGTGACGATGAACATCAAGCGCCTGATGGACCTCGGTTGCTACCGTGGCGTTCGTCATCGCAAGGGCCTGCCGATGCGCGGTCAGCGTACGCGTACGAACGCACGTACCCGCAAGGGTCCGCGTCGTGCAGCGCAAGCGCTGAAGAAGTAAGCGGAACTGACAGTTACAGGAAAACGTAATGGCTAAGGCTTCGAACACCGCGGCGCAACGCGTTCGCAAGAAGGTTAAGAAGAACGTCGCTGAAGGCGTGGTTCACGTTCACGCGTCGTTCAACAACACGATCATCACGATCACCGATCGCCAGGGCAATGCACTGGCATGGGCGACGTCGGGCGGCCAGGGCTTCAAGGGCTCGCGCAAGTCGACGCCGTTCGCTGCTCAGGTTGCTGCTGAGTCGGCCGGTCGCGTGGCGATGGAATATGGCGTGAAGAATCTGGAAGTGCGGATCAAGGGCCCGGGCCCGGGTCGTGAGTCGGCAGTGCGTGCACTGCATGGCCTCGGCATCAAGATCACCGCGATTTCGGACGTCACCCCGATTCCGCACAACGGCTGCCGTCCGCCGAAGCGCCGTCGTATCTAAGAATGCTGCTGGCACGCTCGTGCTGGCGCATTTGCCTGTCGCCGCGTAGCGTCGACGGGCGTTGCTTTTTTGATTGACTAAGCCCACCGTTCGCCCCAAAGGGCGCGAACTAGCGCGGATTCCGGTCCGCGTGACTGATTGATAAAGGAATGCAAAGTGGCACGTTATATCGGCCCTAAGGCCAAGCTGTCCCGCCGTGAAGGCACCGACCTGTTCCTGAAGAGCGCGCGCCGCTCGCTCGCCGACAAGTGCAAGCTCGACAGCAAGCCGGGTCAGCACGGCCGTACCTCGGGCGCACGTACGTCCGACTATGGTACGCAGCTGCGCGAAAAGCAGAAGGTCAAGCGTATTTACGGCGTCCTGGAGCGTCAGTTCCGCCGCTACTTCGCTGAAGCCGACCGCCGCAAGGGCAACACGGGTGAAAACCTGCTGCAACTGCTCGAGTCGCGTCTCGACAACGTCGTGTATCGCATGGGCTTCGGCTCGACCCGCGCTGAAGCGCGTCAGCTGGTGAGCCACAAGTCGATCACGGTGAACGGCGTCGTCGCGAACGTGCCGTCGCAGCAAGTGAAGGCGGGTGACGTCGTCGCGATCCGCGAAAAGGCGAAGAAGCAGGCGCGTATCGTCGAAGCGCTGTCGCTGGCCGAGCAAGGCGGCATGCCGAGCTGGGTTGCAGTCGATGCGAAGAAGTTCGAAGGCACGTTCAAGCAAATGCCGGAACGCGCTGAAATCGCAGGCGACATCAACGAAAGCCTGATCGTCGAATTGTATTCGCGTTAATCCGATTGACGGCCGAGGTACCCCGATTGCGTTATGCAAGGAGGGGCCTCGGCTGTTTATTTTCTGGTTGTTACCGGTCAGCCTTATCGGTGTAACGAGCCGAGGGTATTGAAAAGGAAAGCCCATGCAAACCAGTTTGCTGAAACCCAAGATCATCGCCGTGGAATCGCTGGGCGAGAACCACGCGAGGGTGGTCATGGAACCGTTCGAACGCGGTTACGGCCACACCTTGGGCAATGCGCTTCGCCGCGTGCTGCTGTCGTCGATGGTTGGCTACGCGCCGACCGAAGTCACGATCGCTGGCGTGGTGCACGAGTATTCGACGCTTGACGGCGTGCAAGAGGACGTCGTCAACCTGCTGCTGAACCTGAAGGGTGTGGTGTTCAAGCTGCACAACCGTGACGAAGTGACGGTGACCCTGCGCAAGGAAGGCGAAGGCGTCGTCACGGCCGGCGATATCGAGCTGGCGCACGATTGCGAAGTCATCAACCCGAATCACGTGATCGCACACCTGTCGAAGGGCGGCAAGCTCGACGTTCAGATCAAGATCGAAAAGGGTCGCGGCTATGTGCCCGGCAACGTCCGTCGCTACGGCGAAGACACGGCCAAGATCATCGGCCGCATCGTCCTCGACGCATCGTTCTCGCCGGTTCGCCGCGTGAGCTACGCCGTTGAAAGCGCACGTGTCGAGCAGCGTACCGACCTCGACAAGCTCGTGATGAACATCGAGACGAGCGGTGTGATCACCCCGGAAGAGGCGATCCGTCAATCGGCCCGCATCCTGGTCGACCAGCTGTCCGTGTTCGCGGCACTGGAAGGCACGGAAACGGCTGCCGAAGCACCGTCGCGCGCACCGCAGATCGATCCGATCCTGCTGCGTCCGGTGGACGATCTCGAGCTGACGGTTCGTTCGGCGAACTGCCTGAAGGCCGAGAACATCTACTACATCGGCGACCTGATCCAGCGCACGGAAAACGAGCTGCTGAAGACGCCGAACCTCGGTCGCAAGTCGCTCAACGAGATCAAGGAAGTGCTCGCTTCGCGCGGTCTCACGCTGGGCATGAAGCTCGAAAACTGGCCGCCGGCTGGTCTCGACAAGTAAGCCCGGCTGTAGCCCGGCTGTAGCAGTAGTTGGCAAAGATGCGGATTTTCCTTTAAAATCCGCATCTTGCTTTTTTCTCTACCGGCCCGTGTACCCCTGAGGTGCGATAGAAGAGCTGGATCAAAACTTTGAATCAAGGAAACTGAAATGCGCCATCGTCATGGTCTGCGGAAACTGAACCGCACGAGCAGCCACCGTCTGGCTATGCTCCGTAACATGTCCAACTCGCTGATCGAGCACGAAGTCATCAAGACGACGCTGCCGAAGGCGAAGGAACTCCGTAAAGTCGTCGAGCCGCTGATCACGCTCGGCAAGAAGCCGTCGCTGGCAAACCGTCGCCTGGCGTTCAACCGCCTGCGCGATCGTGACTCGGTGGCGAAGCTGTTCGACGTGCTCGGTCCGCGTTTCGCGAACCGTCCGGGCGGCTACCTGCGCGTGCTGAAGTTCGGCTTCCGCGTCGGTGACAACGCACCGATGGCACTGGTCGAGCTGCTCGATCGTCCGGAAGTCGACGAAACGGAAAACGTGCAAGAAGCCGAGTAAGCTTCCGGTACGCAGCAGGATCCGAAAGGGCCGAGCAATTGCTTGGCCCTTTTTGTTTTTGGCGGCGCCTCGGCTGCGATCGATTGTCGCAGGCCGGTGCCGGCAGCGTCGCGCGGGCTGCGCTACGATATGCAGTTATCGGCGCGCGCCCTCGATGGGCGATTCGTGGCGGCGGAAGCCGGTAAAGGCCAGTCAGGAGGGCGCGTATGGTGGTGGTATTGATGCTGACGACGGTGCCGGATGCGGCGACGGCCGCGGCGCTCGCCGACGGCGCGCTCGACGCGCGGCTTGCCGCGTGCGTGTCGGAGCTCGGTGCGATCAAGTCGCGCTATCACTGGCAGGGCAAGGTCGAGACGGCCGACGAGATCCAGTTGCTGTTCAAGACGAGCCCCGTCCGCTCGCTCGAACTGGAACGATTTATTCTCGCGCATCATCCGTACGAGACGCCGGAAATCGTCTCGTGGCAGGCGACGGCCACGGCCGCGTACGGCCAATGGGTGACCAGCGAAACTCAACGTCTATTTCATGTTTAACGGTATGGCGCTTTCCGTGCGCGTGCGCGCGCTGCGGTTTCTCGCAGTCCTGATGTCGTTCATGTTCGTGCTGGGCGGCCTGTCGGTCGCGCGCGCGGCCGACGATTTTCTCGATCCGTCGGTCGCATTCAAGTTCAGCGCGAGCGAATCGCCGGGGCAGGTGGACGTCCGTTTCAAGGTTGCCAGCGGCTATTACCTGTACCGCGAGCGGTTCGCGTTCGCGGTGAAGGGCGGCCAGGCGACGCTCGGCGATCCGCAATTCCCGGCCGGCCACGTGAAGTTCGACCAGACGTTCCAGAAGGAAGTCGAGACCTATCGCGACGAGGTCGTGATTCATGTTCCGGTCAAGCAGGCGGCGGGGCCGTTCGAGCTCGCGGTGACGTCGCAAGGATGCGCCGACGAAGGAATCTGCTATCCGCCTGCGGAGCACGTCGTGAAGGTCGACGGCGCAGCGCTGGGCGCGGCCGCGCCGGTCGATCGCACGGCGGCTTCGGGCAGCTGGTTCGACAAGGTCACGAGCGCGGATTTCGCGCAGTCGCTGCTCGAGGGGCACGGTTTCTTCACCATCGTCGCGCTGTATTTCGTCGCCGGCGTCGTGCTGAGTCTCCTGCCCTGCTCGTATCCGATGATTCCGATCGTGTCCGCGATCATCATCGGCCAGGGCACGCACGCGACGCACGCACGCGGTTTCGCGCTGTCGCTGACGTACGTGGTCGGCATGGCGCTCGTCTATACGGTGCTGGGCATCGCGGCGGCGCTGGTCGGCCAGAGCCTGGGCGCATGGCTGCAGAACCCGTGGGTGCTCGGTGCATTCGGCGTGCTGCTCACCGCATTCGCCGTATCGCTGATTTCCGGCAAGGACATCGCGCTGCCCGAGCGCTGGCAGAACGGCGCGGCGGAAGCCTCGAGCGCGCGCCGGGGCGGCCATTTCGTCGCGGTCGCCGCGATGGGGGCGTTGTCGGCGCTGGTCGTCGGCGCATGCATGACGGCGCCGCTGTTTGCGGTGCTCGCGTTCATCGCGCACACCGGCAATGCGCTGCTCGGCGGCGCTGCGCTGTTCGCCATGGGGTTGGGGCTCGGCGTGCCGCTGCTCGTCGTCGGCATCGGTGCCGGTACGGTGCTGCCGCGCGCGGGTGCATGGATGGACGGCGTGAAGGTGTTCTTCGGCATCGTGCTGCTTGCCGCCGCGCTGTGGATCGTGTGGCCGGTGCTCGCGGGCGCTCTGAAGATGGTGCTCGCCGCATTGTGGCTGCTCGTCGCGGCTGCGGCGCTCGGCCTGTTTACGCCGCATGCCGGCGCCGCATCGATCTGGCGCCGTCTCGGTCGCGGCCTCGGTGCTGCGCTTGCGATCTGGGCTGCAACGCTGCTCGTCGGTCTTGCGGCGGGCTCCAACGACCCCGTGAAGCCGCTGGCCGTGCTCGCGGCGCGCACGGTTGCGTCGGGCGATGCGTCGGCAGCCGGTGCGGCGACCGGAGGGCAGGGGCCCGCGTTCGCGTCGGTGCGCTCCAGTCGCGAGCTCGACGCGCTGCTGAAGACGTCGGGCCAGCCCGTGATGCTCGATTTCTACGCCGACTGGTGCGTGAGCTGCAAGGAGATGGAGCATCTGACGTTCACCGATTCGCGCGTGCAGGCGCGGCTCGCGCAGCTTCACCTGGTGCGTGCCGACGTCACCGCGAACAATCCGGACGACCAGGCGCTGCTCAAGCGCTTCAACCTGTTCGGGCCGCCGGGCATCATCTTCTTCGATCGCAACGGCAACGAGATCGGCCGTGTGGTTGGTTATCAGGCGGCCGAGACGTTCCTGCGCAGCCTCGATCGCGCGGCGGTACCGACGGTGTAACGCGCGCTGGTCGGCGCACGGGCGGCCAGCTGCGCCGGCCGGACGATGCAAAAAAACGGCGAGACACCGAAGTGTCCCGCCGTTTTTCCTTGTGCCGGCCGGCGCGCGGCTCAGCGCTGCGCTTTCAGCAGACGCGCGGCATCGAGCGCGAAGTACGTGAGCACGCCGTCGGCGCCTGCGCGCTTGAATGCGAGCAGCGATTCGAGCACGACTTTGTCGTGATCGAGCCAGCCGTTCATCGCGGCGGCCTTCAGCATCGCGTATTCGCCGCTCACCTGGTACACGTAGGTCGGGAAGCGGAACTCGTCCTTCACGCGGCGCACGATGTCGAGATACGGCATGCCGGGCTTGACCATCACCATGTCGGCGCCTTCGTCGATGTCGAGGCGCACTTCGCGCAGCGCTTCGTCGCTGTTCGCCGGATCCATCTGGTAGGTCATCTTGTTGCCCTTGCCCAGATTGGACGCCGAGCCGACCGCATCGCGGAACGGGCCGTAGAACGCCGACGCGAACTTGGCCGAATAGGCCATGATGCGCGTATGGATGTGACCGTCGCTTTCCAGCATTTCGCGGACCGCGCCGATGCGGCCGTCCATCATGTCCGACGGCGCGACGATGTCGACGCCGGCTTCGGCCTGCGCACGCGCCTGGTCGACCAGGATCTCGATCGTGTCGTCGTTGATCACGTAGCCGTTCTCGTCGAGCACGCCATCCTGGCCGTGGCTCGTGTACGGGTCGAGCGCGACGTCGGTCAGCACGCCGAGTTCGGGGAAGCGCTTCTTCAGCTCGCGCACCGCGCGCGGGATCAGGCCTTCCGGATTTGCCGCTTCGCGGCCGTCAGGCGTCTTCAGCGACGGCTCGATGGCCGGGAACAGCGATAGCACGGGCACGCCGAGTTCGACGCACTGCTCGGCGACATGCATCAGCAGATCGACCGACACGCGCTCGACGCCGGGCATCGACGGGACGCTCTGGCGTTCGTTGGTGCCGTCGACGACGAACACCGGATAGATCAGGTCGTCGGTGGTCAGGCGGTTTTCGCGCATCAGGCGCCGGGAGAAGTCGTCGCGGCGCATCCGGCGCGGACGGTGAAGCGGATGGAAGCTCATGGCGATTGGGCAGAAATCAGGGTAGTAAGAACCTTACGGAACCCTTAGGTCATTTTCGAGAGCGTTGGTATATGATAGCGATCGAGCGGCACGCGTCGCGTGCAGCTCCCCGCTTCTCCTCCCTGAGCGGGTGCCTGTCGTTATTCGATTAGGCTGTTTGACCCGCCGTTCAACGGCGGGTTTTTTTATGAGCCGGCCGAATCCGCAGGTGCCGTCAGGTGCGCACGGCCGGTCCCGGCCGCGCGTTGCCCGCTCATTGTGCTACAGGCTCGCTTTTTTCGTCGGCGACGGACGGCCGCACCCAGCTCTCGATCAGTTCGTGGGCCTCGTCGAGCCCCGTGCGCTTCAGCGCCGAGAACAGCTGGACCGTCAGCTTGCCCTTCACGCCCTGGTCACGGTACGCGTCGAGTCCCTTCTGAGTGTTGCGCAGCGCGTTGATGCTTTCCTGCCGCGTCAATTTGTCGCACTTCGTCAGCAGCGTGTGGATCGGCTTGCCGGTCGGCGCGAACCACTCGATCATCCGGCGATCGAGGTCGGTCAACGGGCGGCGCGAATCCATCATCAGGATCAGGCCGCACAGCTGCGAACGCGTCGCGAGGTAGGACGACAGCAGCATTTCCCAGTGGGCCTTCGCGGCCCCCGGCACTTCCGCGTAGCCGTAGCCGGGCAGGTCGACGAGGTTCGCGACGGGCTCGGCGGCCGGGCCGACGGAGAAGTAGTTGATGTGCTGGGTGCGGCCGGGCGTCTTCGACGCGAAGGCGAGCCGCTTCTGGTTGCACAGCACGTTGATCGCCGTCGATTTGCCGGCATTCGAGCGGCCCGCGAACGCGATTTCCGGTTGTACCGTCGGCGGCAGGTCGCGCAGATGGTTGACGGTCGTGTAGAAGCGGGCTTGGTGGAGCAAAAAGGCCATGGGGAAACCGGTGGGACGGGGCGGCGCGAGCCGCTTGGTGGAGGCGGGGTAGCCCCGATAGGCGCGGGAGCTTTCAGCGCGATATTGTACAATACGGCGGTTTTGCCGAAGGGCTGCGGGCGCCTGCCTCGCGCTTTTATGCAGCTTCTGCGGTAGACTGGTCGACGTCGTTTTTTGCAGAACCTCAAATTCCCACAAGACGAAACAGGGTGTGCGAATGAATCGACTGTGCAAGTCTCTGATGGTGCTTCAGGTTGCAGCAGGGTTCGTAGGTTTCGTAGCGGAGGCAAATGCGGCGGATGCGGCAAAGCCGGATCTGGACCGCGGCAAGGCGATTGCCGGGCAAGTTTGCGCGTCGTGTCACGGCGCGGACGGCAATAGCGCGTCGGGCAGTTTCCCGAAGCTGGCCGGCCAGCATCCCGACTATCTGGTCAAGCAGTTGAACGACTTCAAGGCCCAGCCGGGCGCGAAGGGGCCGGCGCGGACCAATCCGGTGATGGTCGGGTTCGCGAGCGCGTTGAGCGCGGACGACATGCGCAACGTCGCTGCGTATTACGGATCGCAGACGACGAAGCTCGGCACCGCACGCGACGCGGCGACCGTGCCGATCGGCCAGAAGATCTATCGCGGCGGCATCGCGGAAAAGGGTGTACCCGCCTGCGCGAGCTGCCACGGGCCGACGGGGCAGGGGATTCCGGTCCAGTATCCGCGTCTGTCGGGGCAATGGGCCGATTACACGGTTGCCCAGTTGACCGCGTTCCAGCAGGGTGTCGGCGCGCGCAACAACAACGAGGCGATGCATCAGATCGCAGCGCGTCTGTCGGACAACGAGATCAAGGCCGTCGCGGATTACATCGCGGGCCTGCGTTGACCGGACGGTCGCGAATGGAATGACCGGGCGCCCGAAGGGCGGCCGGCGTCAGAACAAGAAAAAGGGTGGGGCGCCGCGTGATTGCGGTTGCCTCGCCCTTTTTTGTCGGCATTCGCCGGGTCGTCCCCAGCGTGCTGACCGCCCCCTCGGGGGCAGAGAACATAGTGAGCGTAGGGGCTGTTTCCCCTTAGTCGGAGTTTGAATGAGCGTTACCACGTCGGGGTTGCAGTCGAAGTCGGGTCAAAGTGCGTCCAGGCGCGCGATCGAGCTGCTGAGCTCGATGCGCTTCGCGATCGCGCTGCTGGTAGTGCTGTCGATCGCGAGCATCGTCGGCACGGTCCTGACGCAGGACGACCCGTATCCGAACTACGTGAACCAGTTCGGGCCGTTCTGGGCGGACATCTTCCGCTCGCTGGGCCTGTACAACGTGTACAGCGCCTGGTGGTTCATGCTGATCCTGATCTTCCTCGTCGTGTCGATCTCGCTGTGCGTGATCCGCAATGCGCCGAAGATGCTTGCCGATGCGAAGAGCTGGAAGGACAAGGTCCGCGAAGGCAGCCTGCGCGCGTTCCACCACAAGGCCGAATACTCGGCGTCCGGCACGCGCGCGACCGTCGCGGCCACGCTCGCCACGTTCGTCACCAAGGCCGGCTACAAGCACGTCGTGCGTGAAACCGACGGCGCGACGCTGATTTCCGCGAAGCGCGGCGCGCTGACGAAGTGGGGCTACATCTCCGCGCACCTTGCGATCGTCGTGATCTGTATCGGCGGCCTGCTGGACAGCAACCTGCCGATCAAATTTCAGATGTGGATGTTCGGCAAGAGCCCGGTCAACACGAGCGCGACGATCAGCGAAATCTCGCCCGACCACCGGCTGTCCGTGTCGAACCCGACGTTCCGCGGCTACGCGTGGGTGCCGGAAGGCCAGTTCGTGTCGACCGCGATCCTGAACCAGCCGAGCGGCTCGCTGATCCAGGACCTGCCGTTCTCGATCCAGCTCAACAAGTTCATCGTCGACTACTACACGACCGGGATGCCGAAGCTGTTCGCGAGCGACATCGTCGTGATCGATCGCGAGACGGGCCAGAAGATCCCCGCGCGCGTCGAGGTCAACAAGCCGTTCACGTACAAGGGCGTGTCGATCTACCAGTCGAGCTTCCAGGACGGCGGCTCGCAGATGGAGATGACGGCCTACCCGATGACGGGCGGCAACGCGAAGACCTTCGCGGTGAAGGGCACGATCGGCAGCACGGCGCCGCTGCAGATGCCGGGCAGCGACGGCGACACGATCGAGTTCTCCGACTTCCGCGCGATCAACGTCGAGAACATGGCCGACGCGAACGGCAAGCCGGACGTGCGCGGCGTCGCGAAGACGGCGTCGCTGAAGGAAGCGTTCGACGAGCGGCTCGGTTCGGGCGCGAAGACGTCGAAGCCGGTGCAGCTCCACAACATCGGCCCGTCGGTGCAGTACAAGATTCGCGGCAAGGACGGCCAGGCGCGCGAATTCAACAACTACATGCTGCCGGTCGACATGGGCGGCACGCGCGTGTTCCTCGCCGGCGTGCGCGCGAGCCCGAACGATCCGTTCCGCTACATGCGGATTCCGGCCGACAGCCAGGATTCGATCGGTGAATGGATGCGCCTGCGCGCCGCGCTCGAGGATCCGGCCGTGCGTGCCGACGCCGCCGCGCGCTTCGCGCAGCGTTCGCTGCCGACGACCGAAGCGTCGCTGCGCGGCCGCCTGCAGGACAGCGCGTTCAAAGTGCTGACCCTTTTTGCGGCGAGCGACGACAGCATCGGCCGCGGCGCCGACGGCCAGCCGGTCGGCGGCTTCCAGGCGGTGGCGACCTTCATCGATCGTTCGGTGCCGAAGGCCGAGCAGGAGAAGGCGGCGAGCCTGCTGCTGCGCATGCTCGAGGGTTCGATGTGGGAGGTCTGGCAGATCGCGCGCGAGCGCGCCGGCGAGCCGGCTGCCCAACAGGGCGCCGACACGATCCGCTTCGTGCAGAACGCGATCAATGCGCTATCGGACAGCTTCTTGTATGGATCGCCGGTCTATTTGCAGCTTGACTCCTTCAAGCAGGTGCAAGCTTCGGTATTTCAGTTGACGCGCGCACCCGGCAAGAATCTGGTGTATCTTGGCAGCCTGCTGCTGGTCGCCGGCATCTTCTCGATGTTCTACGTGCGCGAGCGGCGCCTCTGGTTCTGGCTCAAGGATGCCGGTTCGGGCGTCGCTGTGGTGATGGCGATGTCCACGGCCCGCAAGACCTTCGATTTCGAGAAAGAATTCGTGCAGACGCGCGACGCGGCCGGCGCCGCCTTGCGCGCCGCACCGCGCGACGCCGCGCCCGCCGGTGCGGCAGCGACTGCCCGTCCGCCTGCCGGCGGCGATTCCGAGAATTCCACCCGGTAACATCATGGATCTCACGCAAGTTTCCTCTTCCCGTTCGGGGTCGGTCCAGGCCCCGAATCCGGCGCCGTTGTTCGACGACCGTCCGTTCCTCGCGCGCCTGTCGGTCATCGACTGGCTGTTCGCACTGGCACTCGTGGTCGGCGCGGGCTATGCGTTCGTGCATTACAACGAACACATGAATTACTACGACAAGGCGGTGATGATCGGCACCGTGCCGGCGCTCGTCGTGCTCGGCTGGCGCTGGAAGCCCGCGCGGCTGATGATGGCGTCGATCGCCGCGCTC
>NZ_CAJPHA010000037.1:0-57091 GCF_905339895.1 Burkholderia sp. BCC1988 | reverse complement strand
CGCACACGCCGATCTCGGTGCCTTTCTCGGCGGCCAGCTGCTTGAGCCGGATCGCGGCCGACAGCCCGGCCGGGCCGCCGCCGACGATCACGACGTCGTATTCCATCGATTCGCGCGGGCCGTATTGCGCGAGCAAGTCCTGTGTGGTCAAAATCCTGTCTCCTCCTGCGCCCCGACCGTTACGGTCAGAACTGGTCTTCCGTCAACGCGAGCACGCTCTCGTTGCCCTTCGCGCCGACGATCGACGCTTCGAGCCCGCCTGCCTGCACGAGGACGTGTTCCGCATAGCATTGTGCGATCGCGATCTTCGCATCGAAGAACGCCGTGTCGCTCGCGCGGTTCGCGTGCGCCGCCAGCAGCGCGCGCGCCATCTGCCATCCGCACAGCACGACGCCCGCCAGCTTCAGGTACGGCACGCTGCCCGCGAACACCGCGTTCGGGTCCTGCTTCACGTTCGCGACCACGTAGTCCACCACCGTCGACAGCGCGCGCGCACCCTTCTCCAGCTGCGCCTTCATCGACGCGGCCGCCGCGCCGTCGACCTTGCCGAGCGCCGCGACGGTGTCGCCGATCTCCGCGATCAGCGCCTTCGCCACCGCGCCGCCGTCGCGCATCGTCTTGCGGCCGACCAGGTCGTTCGCCTGGATCGCGGTCGTGCCTTCGTAGATCGCCAGGATCCGCGCGTCGCGGTAGTACTGCGCGGCGCCGGTTTCCTCGATGAAGCCCATCCCGCCGTGCACCTGCACGCCGAGGCTCGCCACGTCGTTCACCATCTCCGTGCTCCAGCCCTTCACGACCGGCACCAGATATTCGTAGATTGCCTGATGACGCGTGCGCGTCGCCTCGTCCGAATGGCGGTGGGCAATGTCGCTGTGCGCGGCCGCGACATACGCGAGCGCCCGCGCGCCCTCGGTCAGCGCGCGCATCGTGCCGAGCATGCGGCGCACGTCCGGGTGATGGATGATCGTCACCGACTGCTTGGCCGACCCGTCGACCGGGCGGCTCTGCACGCGCTCCTTTGCGAATTCCGCGGCCTTCCGGTAGGCACGGTCGGCCACGCCGATCCCCTGCATCCCGACGCCGAAACGCGCCGCGTTCATCATGATGAACATGTATTCGAGGCCGCGATTCTCCTCGCCGACGAGGTAGCCGATCGCACCGCCGTTGTCGCCGTACTGCAGCACCGCGGTCGGGCTCGCCTTGATGCCGAGCTTGTGCTCGATCGACACGCAGTGCACGTCGTTGCGCGCGCCGAGCGAGCCGTCGTCGTTGACCAGGAACTTCGGCACGATGAACAGCGAAATGCCCTTCACGCCCTCCGGCGCGTTCGGCGTGCGCGCGAGCACCAGGTGGACGATGTTGTCCGCCATGTCGTGCTCGCCCCACGTGATGAAGATCTTCGTGCCGAACACCTTGTACGTGCCGTCGCCCTGCGGCTCGGCGCGCGAGCGCACCAGCGCCAGGTCCGAACCGGCCTGCGGCTCGGTCAGGTTCATCGTGCCGGTCCATTCACCCGAGATCAGCTTCGGCACGTAGCGCTGCTTCTGTTCGTCGGTGCCGGCCGTCAGCAGCGCCTCGATCGCGCCGTCGGTGAGCAGCGGGCACAGCGCGAACGACAGGTTCGCCGCGTTCAGCATCTCGATGCACGGCGTCGCGATCAGCTTCGGCAGCCCCTGGCCGTCGTATTCGGCCGGATGCTGCAGACCTTGCCAGCCGCCTTCGACGAACTGGCGGAACGCGGCGCCGAAACCCGGCGTCGCGGTCACGACGCCGTCCTTCCAGCTGCTCGGGTTGCGGTCGCCCTCGACGTTCAGCGGCGCCAGCACCTCGTCGCAGAATTTCGCGGATTCGTCGAGCACGGCCTGCGCCGTGTCGTAGCCGGCGTCCTCGAAACCCGGCAACTGCGCAACGGTGTCGATGCCCGCGAGTTCCTTCAGCACGAACAGCATGTCCTTGACAGGGGCGTTATAGCTCATGGTCGATGTTCCAAATCAGGCGGTGAATGAGGCGCGCGGCCCGGGCGGCTGCGGCAAAACCGGCCAGCGCCAGGCGACGTCGTGGCCCATCGTAATGCCGCGCCGGCGGTTTTCCATTGTCATATCCGGCCCACATGGTGACAAAACCGGCCACACGATGCACGGGGCGATGGCGGAAACGGGCGTCCGGGCGGGGGTTCGGGTGCCGTTTGCAGCACACGCGACGCGCAATCGGCGTACCGGCAGAAAATCAGGGGTTAACCCTCTATTCGGTCAACATCGCATGCAAGGGATTCATCGGCAACGGCCTCGTCGTTGACGGCCGGGCCGCTGTTCGTATGGACACACGTCACGCATAACCTGATGTAATGCCGCCCGGAAAATAAAGCGCATTGACGCTGTTTCAGGGCCCGCCAATACTCGGCGCACAGCGAAGGCAATCCGGGTACGGAGCGAACCATCGGAACGAGGCGCGATACACGCCCGTCATCGAGGCCCGGCTTTCGCGAACGACTGCGCGCACGTCGAACGTGCGACGCGCCCCAAGGAAGCGATGCCATGAACTCCGTAGACAGCATGTTCGATCCCGCACCCGAAGCATACGACCGACTCTCCGATCCCGGCACCTGGGACAGCACCGGAAGAACCTGGGCGAGCGGCGAACAGCAGATGCTGACGTGCTGCCGCGTCGTCGACGAGACGCATGACGTCAGGAGCTTCGAGTTTCGTGTAGGCGACGGCTCGCCCGTTCGCTTCGAACCCGGCCAGTTCATGACGGTGTCGGCGAACGTCGACGGCCAGCCGGTCGAGCGCTGCTACACGATCTCGTCGCCGCCGACGCGTCCCTATCTGGTGTCCATCACGGTCAAGCGCGTGCCCGGCGGCATCATGTCGAACTGGCTGCACGACAACATGAAGCCCGGCAGCCAGCTACCGGCTTACGGCCCGTCGGGCAGCTTCACGCCGACGGCGGCACCCGCCGCCAGATTGCTGTACCTGTCCGCCGGCTCGGGCGTGACGCCGCTGATGTCGATGACGCGTGCGAGCATCGATCTCGGGCTCGACCTGGATATCGTGTTCGTCCACAGCGCGAGAACGCCCGCTGATATCGTGTTCCGCAAGGAGCTGCAGCGGCTCGAGGCGCTGTCGCCGCGCCTTCGCACGTACTTCGTCTGTGAAGGTGCCGGCGATGAAGCGCACTGGCCGGGACCGACCGGCCGGCTCAGCCTGCCGTTGCTTGCCGAACAGGTGCCCGACTACGCCGAGCGCGAAGCGTTCACCTGCGGCCCGGCGGGCTACATGAATGCCGTGCGCGACGTCCTGCGCAGCGGCGGACACGATCCCGCACGCTATCACCAGGAAAGCTTCGACATCGGCGCCGGCGTCGCGCCGACACTGGCCGCCCCCGCTGCCGAATCGTCGTCGGAAACGTTCACGGTCAGGTTGGCGCGCTCGTCGAAGACGTTCACGATGAACGCCGCCGACACCGTGCTGTCGGCAGCGAGAAAGGCCGGTGTCGCGATTCCGTCATCCTGCAGCCAGGGCATCTGCGGCACGTGCAAAACGAAGGTGCTCGACGGCACGGTCGACATGCGGCACAACGGCGGGATTCGCGACCGGGAAGTGCAGAAGGGTTTCCGGCTGCTCTGCTGCAGCCGCCCGACGTCGGACCTCGTGCTGGAGCTCTAGTCCGGCGGCAGACGACGCGCACGGCACGCTCACGGGCCTTGTTCGCACGTGTCCGGATCGGTGTTCGTCGCGGGTGCTGCAGGCGGGCGACCTGCTCGCGTTCGACACCGACTTGGTCGGGCCGCACGGTTACTGCTCGGACATCTCCCGCACCTGGATCGTCGGCGACGGCCGTCCGTCGGACGAACAGCGCAACCTGTACGAATTCGCATACGCACAGATCCATTTCAATATGAATCTGCTGCGGCCCCGGCAGTCCGAAGGCGGCAGCGTGATGTGCCGTCGATTGCGGCGCGTGCCGCTGGCCGGACGGCAACCGCGGCACGCGCATGGCGGCCAGCACCAAATCGGCCGCCCTTTTTCGCTGTCCGGGTCGGCACGTTTCTCCGTAGACTTCCATCTCATCACGCCAAGCGAGCACCGGAGCAGAGATCAGGATGAGTGAACGCCCGAAGCACATCGCGGATTTCATCCGGGTCGCCGGCGACCTGTTTCAATCGGACAAGCTTCCGCCCGCCGCGCGTGCATTCGCACCGCAAGTATTCGCGCGGCTGCAGACCCCGTCGGATAACGGCACGCGGCTCGCGATGCGCTACCCCGCCTGCGAATGGCTCGACCCGGCGCTCGAATCGGTCGCACGCGTCGACCCGACGTTCGCCACCGTCGCACGGCTGATCAAGGCGCTCGAACCCGAGATCGGCTGGTCGCGTCGCACGTCGGGCAAGGACGGCAGCCCGAACTACATCGATGGGCACGTAAACGGGATGATCTCCGGGCCCGGCGGCGCCGAAAGCCGCGACGACATTCAGCTCGGCTTCTCGTTGATGATGCCCGGCGTCAGATATCCGGATCATGGTCACGCACCGGAGGAAGCGTACGTGCTCATGACCGCCGGCGAATTCCGGCAGCAAAACGGCGCATGGTTCGATCCCGGGATCGGCGGCGGCATCCACAATCCGCCCGGCGCGCTGCATGCGATGCGGTCCGGCAACGCGCCGTTCCTCGCGATATGGTGTCTGCTGAATTGATCAGACGATCGACGCGGGGTGCCGACGGATTCGCCTGCGACAAGCGGCCGGCCATTGACCTACCGGCCGGTCGGAATCATCAATGGGAGCCGGCCATGGGAACCCGAGCAAGAAGCCGGTTATGGGAAGCCCATGCAGTCCCGCCGCGCGACGGCCGGCTCCCGCAGCCGCGCCGCACGGCGGAAGTCGCGCTCCGACCGCATCGTCAACCTCCATTCGGTCGACGCGATATCGCCCGCGCGTGGATAAAACGCAACAGCACGGCAGAAGACGCGTTCGACGATTTTGTGTCCTCGATGGCGCCTTTGTTATCGGGCATACTCTATTCGCGCCCAGCGAACGGTCGTTCCATTTTTAATGCGAACCCTCGCGCGAGCCACTAAATACGCACATGATTCTGTTACCTTGACGCACCGGCCCGAGCGCTTCGCGATGGCCATCACCCATCTTTCACACTATGACATTACAGATTGGGGTTCCTCTGGAGACAGCCACCGGCGAACGGCGCGTTGCGACCGTTCCCGAGGTGGTCGAGAAACTGATCAAGCTGGGGTTTTCGGTGGCCGTCCAAAGCGGCGCCGGTGCCGGCGCGAACTTTGACGACGACACGTATCGCGCGGCCGGCGCGAGCATCGCCGCCACGGCGGCCGAGCTCTGGTCCGGCAGCGACATCGTGTTCAAGGTGCGCCCGCCGAGTGCGGACGAAGTCGCGCTGATGCGCGAAGGCGGCACGCTGATCGGCTTCGTGTGGCCCGCGCAGAATCCCGAGCTGATGCAGCAGCTGGCCGCGAAGCGCGCCACCGTGCTGGCGATCGACTCGCTGCCGCGCACGCTGTCGCGCGCGCAGAAGATGGACGCGCTCACGTCGATGGCCGGCATCAGCGGCTATCGCGCGGTGATCGAGGCCGCGCATGCGTTCGGCCGCTTCCTGAACGGCCAGGTCACGGCGGCCGGCAAGATCCCGCCGGCGAAGGTGTTCATCGCCGGCGCCGGTGTGGCCGGTCTGGCCGCGATCGGCACGGCCGCGAGCCTCGGTGCGATCGTGCGCGCGAACGACACGCGTGCGGAAGTGGCCGATCAGGTCAAGTCGCTGGGCGGCGAGTTCGTCAAGGTCGACTACGAAGAGGAAGGCTCGGGCGGCGGCGGCTACGCGAAGGTGATGAGCGAGGGCTTCCAGCAGGCGCAACGCGCGATGTATGCGCAGCAGGCCAAGGACGCCGACATCATCATCACGACCGCGCTGATCCCCGGCAAGCCGGCGCCGAAGCTCATCACCGCCGAGATGGTGCAGTCGATGAAGCCCGGCAGCGTGATCGTCGACATGGCCGCCGAACAGGGCGGCAACTGCGAACTCACGGTGCCCGGCGAAGCCGTGGTGCGCCACGGCGTGACCATCGTCGGCTATACCGATCTCGCGTCGCGCCTGTCGCGGCAGTCGTCGACGCTCTATGCGACCAACCTGCTGCGCGTGATCGAAGAGCTGTGCAAGGCCAAGGACGGCACGATCAACGTCGACTTCGACGACGACGCGATCCGCGGCCTCACCGTCATCAAGGAAGGCAACGTCACGTGGCCGCCGCCGCCGATCAAGCAGGCGGCCGTCGCGCCCAAGCCTGCAGCGGCCGCACCCGCGGCAGTCGCGGCGCCGGCGAAGTCGAAAGGTCATGGCCACAGCGGCGAGCCGATGTCGGCCAAGGCGCTCGCGATCGTGTTCGCGATCGGCGCGCTGGCGTTCCTGCTGGTCGGCCAGTTCGCGCCGGCGAGCTTCCTGTCGCACTTCACGGTGTTCGTGCTCGCGTGCTTCGTCGGCTACATGGTGATCTGGAACGTCACGCCGTCGCTGCACACGCCGCTGATGAGCGTGACCAACGCGATCTCGTCGATCATCGCGATCGGCGCGCTCGTGCAGGTCGCACCGCCCCTCGGTGAGCTGGCCAACGCCGGCGATCGTCCGTCCGGGCTGATCCTCGGTCTCGCGGTCGGCGCGCTCACGCTCACGGCCGTCAACATGTTCGGCGGCTTCGCGGTCACGCGCCGCATGCTGGCGATGTTCCGCAAATAAGGGGACGACAATAATGACTTCCAACCTGACCACCGTCTCCTATATCGGCGCCGCGATCCTGTTCATCCTGAGCCTCGGCGGCCTCGCGAACCCCGAAACCGCGCGCCGCGGCAACCTGCTCGGCATGATCGGCATGCTGATCGCCGTGCTGGCCACCGTGGCCGGGCCGCGCGTGTCGGCCGCGGGCATTCCGTACGTGATCGCCGCGCTCGTCGTCGGCGGCGCGGTCGGCCTGTACGCGGCGAAGAAGGTGCAGATGACGCAGATGCCGGAACTGGTCGCGCTGATGCACAGCCTGGTCGGTCTCGCGGCCTGCCTCGTCGGCTTCGCGAGCTACATCGACACGTCGCTGCAGTTCACCGGCGCCGAGAAGGCGATCCACGAAGTGGAAATTTATGTCGGCATCCTGATCGGTGCCGTCACCTTCGCGGGCTCGATCATCGCGTTCGGCAAGCTGTCGGGCAAGATCGGCGGCAAGCCGCTACTGCTGCCGGCACGGCACTGGCTGAACCTGGCCGCGCTGCTGATCGTGATCTACTACGGCCGCGCGTTCCTGCATGCGGAAAGCATCCAGGACGGCATGCTGCCGCTCGTCGTGATGACCGTGATCTCGCTGCTGTTCGGCGTGCACATGGTGATGGCGATCGGCGGCGCGGACATGCCGGTCGTGGTGTCGATGCTCAACAGCTACTCGGGGTGGGCGGCAGCCGCCACCGGCTTCATGCTCGGCAACGACCTGCTGATCGTGATCGGCGCGCTGGTCGGCTCGTCGGGTGCGATCCTGTCGTACATCATGTGCCGCGCGATGAACCGCAACTTCATCAGCGTGATCGCGGGCGGCTTCGGCAGCGGCGCGGGCGCACCGGCGGCAGCCGGCGGCGGCGCCGCTCAGCCGGCCGGCGAAGCGGTCGCGGTGAGCGCGGTGGAGACGGCCGAGCTGCTGCGCGAAGCGAAGCGCGTGATCATCGTGCCCGGCTACGGGATGGCCGTCGCACAGGCCCAGCACACGGTGTTCGAGCTGACGAAGCTGCTGCGCGAGAAGGGTGTCGACGTGCGTTTCGCGATCCACCCGGTCGCGGGCCGCATGCCGGGGCACATGAACGTGCTGCTGGCCGAAGCGAAGGTGCCGTACGACATCGTGCTGGAGATGGACGAGATCAACGGCGATTTCCCCGAAGCCGACGTGTCGATGGTGATCGGCGCGAACGACATCGTGAACCCGGCCGCGCAGGACGACCCGTCGAGCCCGATCGCCGGCATGCCGGTGCTGGAAGTGTGGAAGGCGAAGACGTCGATCGTGATGAAGCGCAGCATGGCGTCCGGCTATGCGGGCGTCGACAATCCGCTGTTCTACAAGGACAACAACCGCATGTTGTTCGGCGATGCGAAGTCGATGCTCAATGAAATCTTCGGCGCACTGAAAGCCTGAGTACGGCCACGCGCGTGGAGCGGCAGCAAGCCGCTCCAGCGCCGCGTGGCTTCGATACGCCGTCGCGGACGCCGAACCGGACGACGCGCAGCCTCCCCCGCCTGCCCTTTTCCCGTTGCGCCGGTTCAGTCAGCGCTTGTGGACGACGGAGTCGAGCACGAAACTGGTCGTCATGTTTTGCACGCCGTCCAGCGCGCTGATCGTTGCCCAGATGTCGCTGATGCGCTCGTGCGTGGCCGCCTCGATCTGCACCAGCAAATCGACCTCGCCGCTGAGGACCGCGCAATCGCGCACCTCGGCGATCCGCTCGAGCGCGGCGAGCACGTCCGCGCCGCGCATCCGGTCCCGGCGATACACGAGCATCACGGCGCGCACCGGCACGACATCGTCGGGCAATGCGAGCCGCACCGTATAGCCTGCGATGATGTGCAGCGCTTCGAGCCGGTCGATCCGGTTGCGGACCGCCTGCCTGGACAGACCGATCCGGTCGGCCAATACCGCGAGCGGTATCCGCGCATCGGCACACAATGCGTCGATGATCTTCTGGTCCAGGCCGTCGATCTTCATTGGCCGAACCCGGTGTGCGCGGCGCCGCGCGCATCGACCGCGTTGCGCAATGCCGCGATGTGGCCGGGGCCGATTCCGCAACACCCGCCGACGATCCGCGCGCCCAGGCCAAGCCACTGCTCCGCCCATCTTGCATAGCCGGGCGGATCGACGTCGCCGCGCAGGCCGTCGAGTTCCTCGTTCGCGCGCGCATCGGCGCGCTGAGGCGGAAACGCGTTCGCATAGGCGCCGATCGCGAGCGACGTTCCGGTGTTCGCGAGCGTGCGCTGCACCGTCTCGATCGCCACACCCATCACCTCCGGCTGGCTGCAGTTGAACAGCAGCGCGGTCGCGCGCGCGGACACGGCGGCGTCGATCGCTTCGTCGAGCGTCTGTCCCGATCGCAGTACCGGCGTGGCGCCTGCGTCGACGTCGTCGCGCAGCGTGAACGAGACCCAGAGCGGTTTCGGATTCGCACCGAGCGCACGCCGGACCGCGCCGATCTCGTCGGTCAGGCTCTGCGTCTCGGCCAGCCACAGGTCGACGTAGGGATCGAGCCCGTCGACGAGCGTCGCCAGGATCGCATCCGCGCGCGCCGCGTCGAACAGGTCGGGTCGGTAGGAACCGCCGGTCGGCGGAAGCGATCCCGCGACGCGCACGGGCCGCGCTGCGCGGTCCGCCGCTTGCCGCGCGAGTTGTCCGGCAAGGGCCGCGAGCGCGACTCCATCGCGACGGAACCGCGCTTCGCCGATATGGAACGGCACGACCGCATAGCTGTTCGCGGTGATCACGTCGGCGCCCGCCGCGATGAACGCGTCGTGCGCAAGGCTGACGTAATGCGGCGCTTCCATCAGCGCGAGTGCCGACCATTCCGGCTGCCTGAACGGCGCCCCCATCCGCGCCAGTTCGCGCCCCATGCCGCCGTCGAGTACTGTGATGTCTTGCATAGTCCGTGCTCCGTCGTTGCAATCCGCGCGGCTCGTGCCCGCATCGATTCAAAGGTCGGCGCGACGCGCGTGGGGCGTCGACCGAGCGTGCGCGCGGGTCCGTTTCAGATCTGCTCCAATGCTTGCGCGATATCGCTTTTCAGGTCGTCGATGTGCTCGATGCCGACCGAATAGCGGATGAAATTGAGCGGGATGTCGGCAGCGCGCATCTGCTCCGCCGACATCGTGCCCGCCCACATCGATGCCGTATGGATCGCGAGCGAATCGACGCCGCCGAGATTGCCTGCATTCAGTGGCAGGCGCAGCGCCTCGACGAAGCGCTGCGCTTCGCCGTAGCTTCCCCGCACGCCGAACGCGACCACGCCGCCGAAACCGCGCATCTGCCGGCACGCGAGCCCATGCTGCGGATGGCTGCGCAGGCCCGGATAGAACACGCGCTCGATCTTCGCGTGCGCTTCGAGGAATTCGGCCAGCGCCTGGGCGTTCGCATTGATCCGCTCGACGCGCATCGGCAGCGTGCGCAGCCCGCGCAGCAGCAGCCACGCGTCCATCGGCGACAGCACCGACCCGAGCGTGATGTGCGTATGCCAGATCTGCTCGGCGAGCACGCGGCTCGTGCAGATCACGCCGCCCGTCAGGTCGTGATGGCCGCCCAGGTACTTGGTCGCGCTGTGCACGACGATGTCGACACCGAGCCGGTGCGGCTGCTGGTTGATCGGCGACGCGAACGTGTTGTCCGCGAGCGTGAGGATGCCGCGGGCTCTGGCGATCTCGGTCACCGCGGCGATGTCGGTCACGAGCAGCAGCGGATTGACCGGCGACTCGAGCACGATCAGCCGTGTGTTCGGCCGGATCGCGCGATCGAACGCGGCCACGTCGGTCTGGTCGACGAACGTCACCTCGACGCCGAACCGGCGCAGCATGTCGTCGAGCAGCTTCGTAGTGCTCATGTAATGACGCGTCTGGCCGACGACGTGATCGCCGGCCTTCACGACACTGAGGATCGCGGTCGCGATCGCGCCCATGCCGGATGCCGTGACCAGCGCGGTCTCGGTGCCCTCGAGCTCCGCCATGACCGCCTTCACGCGCTCGTGAACCGGATTGCCGTAGCGCGTGTAGTTGCGCGGATGCTGCGGCACGCTTGACATCTCCGCGAATTCCTCGCTGCCGGCTGCCTTGAACACCGCCGAATAGTGGATCGCCGGCGCGACCGACTTCTCGTCGGTCACGTCGCGGTCCGCGGCGAGCGCCAGCGTTTCAAGCTTGTATCCCATGTCGTCCTCGGATCGTTCGTTGTGTCGCGTTCATGCGGCGCCCGTCAGGCACGCACGCTGCCCAGATGGCGATTCAGCAGACCTTCGACGCGTTTGAGCACGGTCGAAAGCACCGCCGTGATACCGACGTAGACGATGCCGGCCAGCATCAGCGCGTCGGTCGTATAGGTTTCGATGGAGATGCGTCGCGCGACACCGGTGAGGTCGAGCACGGTGATCGTGCTGGCAAGCGCGGTCGATTTCAGCTGCAGCACGATCTCGTTGCCGAGCGTCGGCGCGACGATGCCGATCGCGCGCGGCACGATCACGAACCAGGTGAGCATGAAGCGGCTCATCCCGAACGCGAGCGCGGCCTCCTTCTCGCCGGCGGGAACGCCTGCGATCCCGCCGCGGATGTCTTCGGCCATGTAGGCCGCAAGATTGAGCGTCAGCGCGCACAACGCACACGAGAACGATCCGCCGACCAGCAGCCACAGAGGCGATGCACGCACGATCGAGAACTGCGCGAGCCCGTAATACAGCACGAAAATCTGCACCAGCAGCGGCGTGCCGCGAAACACCGACATGAACAGCCGGCTCGGTGTCGACAGCCAGCGGCACGCCGACGTGCGCGCGACCGCCAGCGGCACCGCGAGCGCGAACGCCAGGGTGCACGACAGCACCAGCAGCTCGAGCGTGATCCAGATGCCGCGCGCGACGTCCGGGCCGGACTGCACGATGAGGGAAACAAAGTCGTTCATCAGATGGCCCTCCTCAGGTGCGTTTTGCGTAACCGCGGCCCGCGCTGCGCTCGAGCCACGCAAACACGGGGTTTGATGCGGCGAGAAAGCCGAAATAGACGACTCCGACCGCCACGTAGAAAACGAACGGCTGCTTGGTGAACTGCGCGGCGATGTTGGCCTTGCGCAACATGTCCTCGAGCCCGACGATCGACACCAGCGACGTGTCCTTCAGCAGGTTCTGCCACATGTTGTTCAGGCTCGGCAGGCAGATGCGCCACGCCTGCGGCAGGCGCACGTACCACAGCGTCTGCAGGCGTGTCATCCCGTACGCGCGCGCGGCTTCGATCTGGCCGGCCGGCACCGCGCTGAACGCGCCGCGGAACATCTCCGACGAGTACGCGCCGAACACCACGGCGAGCGCGATCACGCCGGCGGAGAACGGGCTGATGACAACGGCGCCATCGAATTGCGCGTTGAGAAAATGCGACAGCCCGAAGTAGCAGATCAACAGGATCAGGAACTCGGGAATGCCGCGCAGGAAATTGGTCAGCGCATAGGTCGCATGCCTGAGCCACCCGAGGCTCGACAGTTTTGCCGACGCACCGGCGATGCCGAGCAGCATGCCGACGCACAGCGCGGCGACCGCCAGCTCCAGCGTGACGAGCGCGCCAGCCGCGATCTGCGCGCCGTAGTTCACCAGGATATCCATCGTAATGTCGCTCCGTGTAAGACCGGAATCGCGCGGGCCGCCGTCCGGCGCCCGCGCGGTCCCGCTGCGCGGTTATTGCGGCGCGATGCTGAACGGGAAATAGCGCTTGTTGGCCGCGGCGAACGTGCCGTCCGCCTGCACCTGCGCGATGCCCTTGTCGAACAGCGCCTTCAGCGGCGCGTCGCCCTTGCGCACCGCGATCGCCGTACCGTCGCCGAAGATCTCCGCATCGGCGATCGGCTTGCCGACGAAGTCGAAGCCTGCCTTCCTGCCGGCCTTCGTCAGCCAGTCGTACGCGACCGTGTTGTCGGCGAATACCGCATCGACGCGCCCGGCCTCGAGATCGAGCCAGGCCTCGTCGAGCGTCTGATAGACCTTCACGTCGATCCCCGACTTGCTCGCCGGCAGGCGGCGGCGCAGATAGGATTCGTGCGTCGAGGCCGTCTGAACGCCGATCGTCTTGCCGCGCAGCGTGGCGGCGTTGTCCGTGATGCCGGAGCCCTGCTTCGCGACGAGCTGCACGGGCGCCGTCGTGACGATGCGCGTGAAGTCCACCGACTGCTCGCGCTCCGGCGTCTTCGACATTTGCGCGAGCACCGCATCGATCTGCTTCGCCTTGAGTGCCGGAATCAGCGCGTCGAAATCCATCGTCACCCACTGGCACTTGACCTTCATCGTGTCGCACATCTTCTTGCCGATGTCGATCTCCATGCCCTGCAGCTTGCCGGAGGCATCCTTGTATTCGAACGGCGCGTAATCGGCGAGCGTGCCGACCCGCACGACCTGCTCGGCCTGCGCGACCGATCCGAGCAATGCCGCGCCCACGCACAGCGACTGAAGCAGCTTTTTCATGGTTTCCTCTCCGGTTGGCATTGAATCCGCATCAAATGATGCTGGACAGAAACTTCTGGAACCGCGGCGATTTCTGGCTCGCGAACACCTCGTCAGGACTGCCGTCTTCCTCGATTCGCCCCTGATGGACGAACACGACGCGGTTCGCGACTTCGCGCGCGAACCCCATCTCGTGCGTGACGACGAGCATCGTGCGTCCCTCGTCGGCCAGCGAGCGCATCACTTTCAACACTTCGCCGACGAGTTCCGGATCGAGCGCCGACGTCGGCTCGTCGAACAGCATCACGTCGGGGTCGGTCGCGAGCGCACGTGCAATCGCGACGCGCTGCTGCTGGCCGCCCGACAGCTGGTTCGGATAGTGTTCGCACTTGCCGGCGAGCCCGACCCGTTCGAGCATCGCGATCGCCTTGTCGCGGGCGTCGCGCTTCGGCACGCCGAGCACGCGCACCGGCACGAACATCACGTTCTGCAGCACGGTCATGTGCGCCCACAGATTGAACTGCTGGAACACCATTGCGAGCCTGCGGCGCACGCGCATCACCTGCCGCGCGTCGGCCGCGACGAGCGCGCCGTCGCGGCCCGCCTGTTTCAGCGCGAGCGTTTCGCCATTCACGCAGATCCGGCCGCGGTCGGGCATTTCCAGCAGGTTGATGCACCTGAGGAAGGTACTTTTCCCCGACCCGCTGCTGCCGAGGATCGACACGACCTCGTGATTCTTCGCGGTCAACGAGATGCCCTTCAGCACCTCGACACCGCCGAACGACTTGTGAATATCCTCGACCACCAGCGCGTCCGCCGCCGGTTTGCATGCAGGAATTGCTGCTGGCATCCTCGACTCCTTCCTCGATACGTTGCTCATACCGCTGCGGTTCGCGCCGCGCCGGCCCGCGAGGGGCCCGCGCTCGCGCATCAGCCCGACAGCCGCCGGTTGCGCCTGAAGCAGACCACCTTCGGCTGCGTCATGTCCGTCATCGCGAACCGAACGCCTTCGCGGCCCAGCGACCCATGCTTGAATCCGCCGAACGGCATGCCGTCGAAGCGGTAATCGGACGAATCGTTGATCATCACGCCGCCCGCCTGCAGGCGCTCGGCCGCGCCGAGCGCCACCTCCAGGCGGTTGGTGAACACGCCTGCATGCAGGCAACTCTCCGACGCGTTGGCCGCGTCGAGCGCCTGCTGCAGGTCGGTGAATTTCTCGATCGTCACGACCGGCGCGAATACCTCGTCGGTCCAGACACGCGCGTCGTGCGGCACATCCGCGAGCACCGTCGGTTCATACAGCGCCCCGCGTCGCCGATGGCCGGTCAGCACCGTCGCACCGCACGACACGGCTTCGTCGACCCAGCGCTCGATGCGGATCGCCTGTTCCTCGCCGATCATCGGCCCCATGTCGGTCGCATCGTCCAGCGGATCGCCGACGACCATCCTGCCGGTCAGTTCGACGAAATACCGCACGAACGGCTCGTACGCGGCCTCGGCGACGAAGATCCGCTGCGTGCCGATGCAGTTCTGTCCCGCCGCCCAGAACGCGCCCGACACGCACGATTCGGCGGCATCCTTCAGGTCGCAGTCGGCCATGACGATCACCGGCGCATTGCCGCCCAGGTCCATCGCGATCTTCTTGAGTCCCGCATCGCGCGTGATGGCCTCGCCGGTCTGCGGGCCACCGGTAAAGGTCACCATCCGGATCCGCCGGTCGCGCACCAGCGCGGACGCGAGATCCGCGCCGCCGTGCACGATCTGCAGCGCGGCGCGCGGCGCACCGGCTTCCCACAGGACCTCGACGAGCGCCTGTGCGGACAGCGGCGCGAGCAACGAGGGCTTCAGGATGACCGCATTGCCGGTCGCGAGCGCCGGCCCGAGCTTGTGTGCGACGAGGTTCAGCGGGTCGTTGAAGGGCGTGATCGCGAGAATCACGCCCAGCGGCTCCAGCGTGTAGTAACCGCTGCGATCCTCCGAGCCGGGATACCCGTCGAACGGGATCGTCTCGCCGTTGAGTCGTTTCGCTTCCTCGCCCGACAGGCGCAGCGTGTTGACGCAGCGCGCGACTTCCTTGCGGGCCTGCCGCAGCGGCTTGCCCGCCTCCAGCGCGATCGTGCGTGCGAATGTCTCCGCTTGTGCCTCCACGCTCGAGGCCGCGCGAAACAGGAGGTCGGCCCGCTGACTGCGCGACATGGAGGCGGCCGCGCGCGCGCCGTCGAGCGCGCGCTCGACGAGGAGCGGCGCCGCATCGGCTCGCGACAGACGAACCTGGCCGACGATCGAGCCGTCATACGGCGACCGCACATCGGCCACGCCGGCTCCCGTGCAGTCGCTCATCACCGCATCGCGCGCGCTCATGCCGCCACCTCGTGCGAGGCCGCGCCAATCCGGTCCGCCAGTTCGATCAGGTCGGAGAGGATCGCGAACGCCGTTTCCTCGCGCCCGGCACCCGGCCCGCTGATCGTCACGCCACCGAGCACGTCGGTGTCGAACGTGATCGCGTTCGTCACGCCGCTGGCGGCCAGCAGCGGATGGCCGGCCGGCAGCTTGCGCGGTTCGACGCTCGCGGTAACGGTTCCGTCCGGATGGCGGGTGGCGGATCCGATCAACCGCCAGGACATGCGCTCCGCCGCCGCCGCGCGCACGTCTTGCTCGGTCAATTCCACGATGCCGCGACATGTCACGTCGGCGCGCTCGAGGCCGGCATTCCACAGTGCGTTCGCCAGAATGACGACCTTCAGCTGTACGTCCGAACCGTTGACGTCGGCCGCCGGGTTCGCCTCCGCATAGCCGCGCTGCTGCGCATCCCGGATCGCCGCATCGAAGCTCGCGCCGACCTCGACCTCGCCGAGCACGTAGTTCGACGTGCCGTTCAGGATGCCGGCGAAGCCGCGGATGTCGCAGCCGCGCAGCGAGGTCGCGAGCTGCCGCAGCACCGGCGTGCCGCTCATCACCGTGCCCTCGTACATCACGCACGCACCCGATTGCGCGGCGATCCGCGCCAGTGCCGGCTGCGCGAGCGCGATCGGCCCCTTGTTGGTCGTGATCACGTGCTTGCCGCATTCGAGCGCGGTACGGCAATGCGACAGCGCGGGCTCACCGGTGTTCGGATCGGTGAAGGTCGCCTCGATGACGACATCCACGTGCTCCGACGCGATGGCCTTCAGCACCGCACCGAGGCCGACGTCCGGCGACACCAGCGTGCCGGGATCGCGACGCAGCGCTTCGGTATCGACGCCCCGCCGGGCGGTTTCGTCGAGGACGTCCAGCGCGATACCGCGAGGATTCGTCGCGATCCCGAGCCGCAGGTCGGCGACCATCGTCACCGATACGTCGAGTCCCGCCGCACCCAGCATCGCGCGCTTCTTCTTGAGCAGTTCGACCAGTCCCTGATTGACTCCGCCGAAACCGACCAGTGCCAGTTTGAGTTCCATCTCGATCATCTCCTGTTCATTGACTACACGACACAGGTTAGTTATGCGAATCGATTTTCAAATTATGCGTTTCGCCCGATTCAAGCCGTCACTCATTGCGATTCGTCATGCGGGACGGACGGATCGCCCGTCCCGCGCGAAACCAGTCCGTCAGGCGGCCGGCGGTTCGTCGTCGCCGTCCTTGTCGACCGGCACGAACAGCCCGACCTTGACCGCGCTCAGCACGACATTCGTGTTGATCCGGCGGATCATCGGATTGCTCTGCATGATCCGCGCGGACAGCCGGTCGTACGCCTCGACGTCGCGTGCGGTGATGATCGCGATCAGGTCGGCGGAGCCGGTCACGTAGTAGATCTGCTGGATCTCGTCGTGCGCCTTCGACCACTCGCGGAACCTCGCGACCGTCTCGTAGTTTTCGCGTTCGATCTCGATTGCCGCGATGAACGTCATCGGCCGGCCGACCGCCGCACGATCGACCACCGCGATTTCCGCCGAAATGATCTTTTCGGTGCGCATGCGCTTCAGCCGCTTTTGCACGGCCGACGTGGACAGGCCGATCCGTTCGGCGATGGCATCCGCGGTCGCGCTGCAATCGCGCTGGACGATATTCAGGATCTTGCGGTCGAAGGAGTCGAGTGCGTCGGTCATCGCGTGGTCTGCCGGAGAACGGGTGCTTGCGTCAAAGATAGAAAGGGCGGGCCGACCTGAGCCCGACCAGATGCCGGACACGGTCGAACGCGGTGACGAGCGTTTCGCGCCACTGCGCCACCGGCCCGCTGATACGTACGGGCGCGAAATGGATCGTATCCACACCCGCAGGAATTCGGAACGGACGCTCGATGCCATCGTCCGATTCGGTCACGAGCGCGGTGCCGTCGACTTCGGTGAGGCTCATCAGCAGATGGGCGGGTGCAGTCGCACCCAGCAGGTCGCGCAGAGGCGACTCGCTCGCGGACAACTGTTCGAGCAGCGGCAACTCGTACGCGCCGGGCCACCAGGTGTCGTGCTCGTCGAGCCACGGGCCGACGCCCGGCATGCCGACCATCTCGAGGATCCGGTTCGCACCGAGATGCGCATACGCGCGACACCGGCCGGCTCCGTCGGTCGACGAGCGCGCCAGCCAGCCGCCGGCGCTCGGGACAGGGTCCGTCAACGCGACGTTCGCAGGCTTTAGTCGGCCGAGCGTTTCAGCCGTGCCTGCGGCGGATCGGTGCCCTTCGCAGGACCTCGGTGCGTGATCCGGCACGATCCTGCACACCCACTTGGGACCGCCCTGCAAGGCGGCGGGGACGTCGCCGGCCCGGACTTGAGCGGCTCGCCTGCGGGCGTATTCGACGATGACGATTGGCGTGTCCGGCATACGACTCTCTTGTGCTTGCTGGGCCGCGTCGCAGCGATGCTGGCGCGCTTCATGGATCGGCCGACGGTGTTGGGGCTGGAGAAATCATATCGCCTCGATGCGACTGAAAAAATCTCAACCGCGCCGAACCTCGACGTAAAACGTCGAAAAACACGCCTTACCGGACGTTTCGCATCCAATCGAGCGCCGGCCAGTCCGCCGGCCATCACGACCGCCGAACCCGCAAGTCAATGTGATGCACCGAACAGTTGAATCACGACGCCGCGCAGCCAGCGGTTGCCGGCCTCATGGTGATATCGCGCATGCCAATGCTGTCGTACCGCAAACCCGTCGACCGGGATCGGACACGCATGAACCGCCAGATCGCTCGCCTGGGCCAGTGTCTGGCCGATATGGCGGGGTAGCGTCGTGATCAGGTCGGTCGTCTGGACGATCGCCCCCAAGCCCAGGAAACCCGGCAGCTCCAGCACGACGTCCCGCTCGATGCGCGCCTGCCGCAGCGCCTGTTCGAGGAGTTGCGCCCCGGTTCCCGCGGTGATGGCGACATGTCCTTCGGAACGATACTGCTTCGCCCCGAGGCGGCCGCGAATCCGCGGATGATGCCGGTTGGCCAGGCATACCCAGTCCTGGTCGTACAGCTTCTGCTGATAAATGCCGCCACCCAGCCACGGCACATAGCCGATCGCGAGATCGGCTTCGCCGGATTCGAGTGCGCGTTCCGTATTGCCGTCGATCCGCGCGGCTTCCAGCCGGACGCCGGGCGCCTGCGCCCGGACATGGGCCAGCAGCCTTGGCAGCAGCGTGATGTGGCTCGCGTCGGTCATGCAGATGCGAAAGCGTCGCTGGGCCGTCGCCGGATCGAACGCGATCTCCCATGCGGTGAAGCGCCGCAGGGATTCGAGAATTTCCCGGCATGGCCCGATCAGCGCGTCGGCTTGCGGCGTGGGCGCCATGCCGCCGGGCGTCCGGATGAAGAGCGGATCGTGCAGGTGTTCCCGCAAGTGCCCGAGCCAGATGCTGACCGTCGGCTGGCTCTGGCCCAGTTGCTCGGCGACGCGCGTGACGCTGCGCACGTCGTACAGGAGATCGAAAAGCTGAAGCAGCTTCAGGTCGGGCAGGTCGGCGGGCATCGTGGCGTTATTGTCCAGGGCAATGACGACATTGTATCCATTGCATTGTCGGCATGAGCGGCGACTCCTATCGTGATGCCATACGTCAGCTTTGCATGGGACCAGAGTAAGGCGCCAAAGCGCCAACTCTGGTCGACAAAGGAGAAGCCATTGAAAATAGCAATTCTGGGCGCCGGCGCACTCGGCTGCGCGATCGGCGCCACCCTCACCCAAGGCGGCCACGAGACCTGGCTGATCGACCGCTCGCCGGCACACGTCGATGCGATGCGCCGTGACGGCCTGCGCGTCGACGACGCGGCCGGCACCCGCCACGTGCGCGTCCACGCGACGACCCAGGCTGCCGAAGTCGGCGTGGCCGACCTGGTGGTGGTGCTGGTCAAGTCGTTCCACACCGACGCGGCCATCCGCGGCGCCCAATCGCTGGTGGGGCCGGATACCACCGTGCTGTCGCTGCAGAACGGCCTCGGACACGAGGACATCCTGATCGACGTCGTCGGCCGCGAGCGCGTCCTCGCGGGCAAGACCTACGTCGGTGGCGTGCTGCGCGGCGCGGGCCATATCGAATCCGGCGTGATCGGCAAATACACCTATATCGGCGAACTCGACGGCCGCATCACGCCGCGCGTGCAGGCGATCGCCGCCGCGTTCGATGCCGCCGGCCTCGCCACGACGATCAGCGACAACATCGTCGGCACGATGTGGGACAAGCTGCTGGTGAACGTCGCGACGGGTGCGCTGACCGGCCTGACCGGCCTCACCTACGGGCAGCTTTACGACGAACCGCTGCTGAAGGCGACGTCGCTCGCGGCCGTGGCCGAGGCGATCGCGGCGGCGCAGGCGGCCGGCGTCAAGCTGTCGATGACCGATCCCGAGCAGGCCTGGACGCTCGCCGCCGAGGGGCTGCCCGCGTCCTTCAAGACGTCGATGCTGCAAAGCCTGGAGAAGGGCTCGATCACCGAAATCGACTTCATCAACGGTTCGGTCGTGCGCTGGGGGCAGCGCTACGGCGTGCCGACCCCGGTCAATGCAACGCTCGTCGCCTGCATCAAGGGGCTGGAACGCGCGATGGCCGACCGCCAACAGCAGGAGGCCGCCGCATGAATGCCACGAAAGCCTATCTCGAACACGTTGCGATCTGGGTCAAGGACATCCGCTGGCACATCCGCTTCTTCGAGGACGTGCTCGGCATGACCCTGCGCGAAGTGGACGGCACGCTCGACGCGCCGCGGCAGTACTGGACGCTCGGCGGCCTGCAGTTCATCCACGCGCCGGAACACGATGGCCCGGAAGGCCGGCTCGCGCATCTCGGCGTGATGTGCGAAGACCTGGAGGCCGCGCTGGCCGCGGCGCAACGCTTCGGCGTGACGGAGATGCCGCAAGGGCGCAACTGGCTTCGCCTGCCCGACGGGCTCGCCGTCGAGCTGATCCAGGCCAGGCCGGCTTCCTGCGTCGCGCAGGCGCTGGCGATCAACCCGCGCGCGGAGGCATGACCATGACGATCGTCGAAAAATACTGGGACGACGCCCGCGAGGGTGACACGTGCACGAGCCCGAGCTACACCGTGACCAAGGAGCGCATTCTCGCGTACGCCGACCTCACCGGCGACCATACGCCCGTCCACGTGGACGAGGAATACGCGAACGCGAGCCATTTCGGGTGCCTCGTCGCGCACGGGCTGTTCGGCCTGTCCATCGCCGACGGCCTGAAGACGCAGAGCGACTATCGCTTTCTGCCGGGCATGTCGCTCGGCTGGAGCTGGGATTTCCTGCTGCCGATCAAGGTCGGCGACGTGCTGCACGTGACGTTCCGCGTCGGCTCGATGCGGGCGAGCAAGAGTCGCCCGGACTGGGGCATCGTCGTGCTGCCGTCGGAGCTGATCAATCAGGACGGTCAGGTCGTTCAACGCGGCGAGCATCGCCTGATGGTGCCGCGCCGCCCGGAGGCACTGTGATGCAGGCTCGCCCACTCGAAGGCATTCGCGTCGTCGACTACAGCCACTTCCTTGCCGGGCCGTACGTCGGGCGCTGTCTCGCGGCGCTCGGCGCCGAAGTCATCAAGGTCGAGCGCCCCGGCTCGGGCGACGCGGGACGCCAGCACGCGACCGTGCTCGACGACCAGCAAAGCGGCTACTTCCTGCAGCTCAACATGGGCAAGCGCGGCGTGAGCGTCAACATGAAGGACGCGCGCGGCAAGGCGTTCATGCAGCGGCTGTGCGACTCGGCCGACGTGTTCATCGAGAACTATCGGCCGGGCGCGCTGGACAAGCTCGGGCTCGGCTATGCCGAACTGTCCGCGCGCAATCCGGGGCTCGTCTACTGTTCGATTTCGGCGTACGGGCACACCGGTCCCGATGCGCATCGCGCAGGCTTCGGGCTGATCGCGGAAGCCAAGAGCGGCATCATGCAGATGGTCGGCACGCCCGGCGAGCGGCCGCCGCTGCTGCGCATCTCGCTCGGCGACATGTATACCGGCATTCATGCGGTCGCGGCCATCAACGCCGCGCTGCTCGGGCGCGTGAAGAGCGGCCGCGGGCAACACATCGACATGGCGCTGTACGACACGCTGGTATCGATGCACGAATACGCGGTGCAGTGCTACACGCTGCAGGGCGTGCTGCCCGAGCAGACCGGCCACGACATGCCGACCTCGACGCTCTACGGCGTATTCCGCGCCGCGGACGGCGATCTCGTGATCGCCGCGCAGGTCGACGACGCGTGGAAACGCTTCGCCGAGCTGATCGCGACGCACGGCGGCCCGGCGGAGTTCGGCGCCGACACGCGGTTTCACGACAGCACCGGGCGCAACGCGCACCGCGCGGAGATTCTGTCGGTGGTCGAGCCGTGGGTGGCCGCGCGTTCCGTCGCGTCGGTGCTGGAACTGCTCGACGGCATCGACGTTCCGTGCGCGAAGGTGCAGCGCATCGACGAGGTATTGAACGATCCGCGGATCCAGGCGCGAGGCATGGTCGTCGAACAACAGCATCCGCGCTACGGGACGCTGCGCCTGCCCAACCTGCCGTTCCGGTTTTCCGATTGCGATACGACGATACGCGACGTCGCGCCCGATCTCGGGCAGCACAACGCGGAAGTCGCGCGCGCCCTCGGGTTCGATGCGGCCGAAATCGACGCGATGCAGGCCGACGGCGTCCTCTATTCAAAAGCGAGCCAATGATGACCGACCAATACGCGGTGATCGGCAATCCGATCGGGCACACGAAATCCCCGTTGATTCACGGCCTCTTCGCGCAGCAGACACAGCAGGACCTCAGCTATACGGCGATCGAGGGGCCCGTCGAGCCGGCAGGCGCTTTCGCTGCCACGGTTCGCGCGTTTTTCGACGGCGGCGGCAAGGGCATCAACGTCACCGCGCCGTTCAAGCTCGACGCGTTCGCGATGTCGGACGAACGCAGCGAGCGGGCGCAGCTCGCGGGCGCGACCAACGCGCTCAAGTTCGACGGCGGCCGCATCCTGGCCGACAACTTCGACGGCATCGGCCTGGTTCGCGATATCGAGGCGAACCTCAGGCTGCCGATGGCCGGCAAGCGTGTCCTGGTGCTCGGTGCGGGCGGCGCGGCACGCGGCGCGCTGTTGCCGTTCCTCGAAGCCGGACCGGCTGAACTGGTCATCGCGAATCGCGACGTCGACAAGGCGCGCGCATTGGTCGCGCAGGTCGCCGGACGCGGTCCGCTCGTTGCCGGCGGCTACGCGGACCTCGCACGCATGGGGCGTTTCGACCTGGTCGTCAACGCGACGTCGGCGAGCCTGACCGGCGACCTGCCGCCGGTTCCGCCGAGCGTGTTCAGTCCGGCCGGCACGGCCTACGAACTTGCCTACGGCAAGCGTCTGACGCCGTTTCTCCGGCTCGCGAAAAACGCCGGCGTACACGGCATTGCGGACGGCGTCGGCATGCTGGTCGAGCAGGCGGCCGAAGCGTTCGCGTGGTGGCGCGGCGTACGCCCCGAGACCAGCTCGGTGATCGATCGGCTGGCCGTGCCCTTTGATTGAACACGCGATGGAGATTCGCATGAAGAAGATCCTGATGCTGCATGGCATCAATCACAACATGTTCGGCAAACGCGACCCGGCACAGTACGGGACGATCACGCTCGCGCAGATCGATGCGCGGCTGCAAGGGCTGGCGAGCGAACTGGGTGTACAGGTGGAATCGTTCCAGACGAACAGCGAAGGCGCGATGTGCGAGCGCATTCATCGCGCTTTCGAGGAACGCCAGGATGCGGTGCTGATCAACGCCGGGGCATGGACGCATTACAGCTACGGCATTCGCGATGCCCTCGCCATCCTCACGTGCCCGATCGTCGAACTGCACATGTCCAACATTCATGCGCGCGAGCCGTTCCGGCATCACTCCGTGCTGGCTGAAATCGTCAGCGGACAGATTTGCGGTTTCGGAGTCCAGAGCTATCTGCTGGCGCTGCGGGCCGCGGTCTCGGCGCTCGGCGACGCATAGGCCGATTCCCGCATCGGCCGCCGATGCGGGACCGACGCCCATGCGCAACCGTTCCCGGGTGCGCGGCGTGGCGCACCGCGCTGGTTCGCCGTGCGTCGGATCGACGGGCCCCGGTCAGGTCACACACCGGAGTCGCCACATCGGGCAGTGACGACTCCCCGCATCACCCGCGTTGCCCGGCACACATATCAATATCTGGAGACGACGATGACCACGACCTTGCGAGACGAGCCTCGCGGCAGGCACCAATCGAGAAAAGCCGCCATCAGCGGCTGGATCGGCTCGGTGCTCGAATACTACGATTTCTTCATCTACGCCACGGCATCGGCGCTGATCTTCCCGCAGATCTTCTTTCCGCACGGCAGCCCCACGACCGCCATCATCGCGTCGCTGGCCACTTACGGTGTCGGCTACGTGTCGCGCCCGATCGGCGCGTTCGTGCTCGGCCATCTCGGCGACACGCGCGGACGCAAAACCGTCCTGCTGTTCTGCATGTTCCTGATGGGCATCTCGACCGTCGGCGTCGGCCTGCTGCCGACCTATCAGCAAGCCGGGCTGATCGCGCCGGCCTTGCTGGTGACGCTTCGCCTGCTGCAAGGTTTCGCCGTGGCCGGCGAGATCACCGGCGCGAGCTCGATGATCCTGGAACACGCGCCGTTCGGTCGGCGCGGATACTTCGTCAGCTTCACGCTGCAGGGCGTGCAGGCGGGCCAGGTGCTGGCCGCCGCCGTGTTCCTGCCGCTCGCCTACTACATGCCGTCCGCGCAATTCGACAGCTGGGGCTGGCGCATTCCGTTCCTGCTGAGTGCGCTGGTCATCGTCGCGGGTTTGATCATTCGCCGTAAGGTCGACGAATCGCCGGCCTTCGATGAAGCGGTACGCAACCAGGCGCAAGCCGGCTCGCCCGTCGCCGACGCTTTCCGGCATCACTTTCCCGACATGGTGCGCGTGGCCTGCATGTCGATGATGAACGTGATTCCGGTCGTCGCCACGATCTTCGGCGCAGCCTATGCGGTCCAGCCGGCGTATGGCATCGGCTTCCAGAAAGACATCTATCTCTGGATCACGGTGATGGGCAATATCGTTGCGATGATCGTGATTCCGTTCGTCGGCAACCTGTCCGACAAGGTCGGACGCCGGCCGCCGATCATCGTCGGCGCGCTGGCGGCCGGCCTGCTCGCGTTCGCCTACCTGTATGCGATCAGCATCCGCAACGTGCCGCTCGCGTTCGCGATGTCGATGCTCATGTGGGGGGTCGTGTACCAGGGCTACAACGCGGTATTTCCGTGCTTTTACCCGGAACTCTTCCCGACCCGCACGCGCGTCTCCGCGATGGCGATCGCGCAGAACCTCGGCACCGCGGCCACGGCGATGCTGCCCGCGCTGTTCACCGCAGTCGCGCCGCCCGGCGCACACCACGTGTGGCTGATCGTCGGCGGGATCGCGTTCGGCATCACCGTGATTGCGTCGCTCGCAGCCGCGAGCGCACGCGAGACCCATCGTGTCCATATGAACGACCTGGGGCAAGCGAACGCTCGACCGGTCGACAAGGCCGAATACGACCGGCTGCGCGTCGCTGCGATGGCGCGCCATCGCGTCGCGCACGAACACGTGCCGGGATCGCTGGGCAGCTAGCCGGCGCTCGACGGGGCATCGTGTCCGGCGCCCCGTCCGCCGGGCAGTTCCGGCTTGCTGCTGCACCCTCGCCGGCAGAGCGCACTTGCTTTGCCGCTGTCTTCACCCGATGCCTGATACCGTGCCGAAAACCGTCATGCCGGACACCACGCGCCCTGCCCGCCTGAACTTCGCGCTCATGTTGCCGCTTCTGCTGGCGGCCCAGCCGGTGGCGACCGACAGTTACCTGCCGGCGCTGCCTGAAATCGCCGCAACGCTGGGGTCCGCCAGCGTCAGCCTGACGGTTTTCGCATTGATATTCGGTGTCGGGCAATTGCCGATGGGCAGTCTTGCCGACCGGTACGGCCGCCGCCCCGTGTTGCTGAGCGGTCTTGCGCTCTATACGCTGGCAGCGCTCGCGGCTGCGCTCGCGTCGAGCGCGGCGATGCTGGTCGCCGCTCGCGCGATGCAGGGCTTTGCGATGGCCGCGATCCTGGTATGCGCGCGCGCGACGGTGCGCGACCGGTATTCGGCGGCCGAAGGCCCGTACGTGATGGCGCGCGGTTTCATGGGAATGGGGATGATGGCGTTCCTCGCGCCGATTCTCGGTGCGTATGTCACGCAGCAGGCCGGATGGCGATGGGTGCTCGCGGGGATGAGCCTGTATGCGTTCGGGCTGCTCGTCATGTGCTGGTACGGCTTCGAGGAAAGCTTCACCCGAGTCGCTTCGGGCCGGGGCTCGATACGCGGCTCGATAAGCGGCTCGATCCGCGACGTGCGCGAGATATTCGGCAATGCCACGTTCAGGGTATGGGCGCTGCTGGCCGCCTCGACGTACACCGGCATGTTCTGCTTTCTCTTGCTCTCGCCCGCGATCTACATCCGGCATCTCGGCCTGTCGCCCCAGCGATATGGCTGGATACCGGCGAGCGGTACGTTCGTCTATGTGCTGAGTACGTATGGCTGCCGCCTGTTGCTGCGACGTCAGAGCATGCTGCGAACGGTGCGACAAGGCGCAACGTTGAGCCTCACCGGCGCGGTGATTCAGGCATTGGGGTGTGCGCTGCTTCCCGGAAGCATCTGGCCGCTGCTCCTCGGGCATGGCGTGTATTGCCTCGGCCACGGCATCCATCAGCCCTGCGGGCAGGCAGGGGCGGTCAGCAGCCTGCCTCATCTGGCGGGCCGCGCGGTATCGTGGTCCGGCTTCATCATGATGTTCTTCGCTTTCAGCGTGGGACAGACGGCAGCGGTCTTCACCGATCCGCGCTATCAACTGGGCGCGTGGCCGATGGTGGTGCCGATGCTCGTCGTCGGCGTGACGCTGGTCACGATCGCGTTTGCGTGGCTGCCGACAATCATCCACACGACTTCGGTCGTCAGGCAATCCGGCGTATCGGCGAGTTCGAGCAGCTGACCGGGCCGCCGTGCTTGCGTGCGAAGCGCGCGGCCGATTCGCTCGCCCTGTCCGTCGAATGCGTCGCGCGCGATGTGACGCCGCCAGCTCGTGACCTCGAACGACGCGATGTGGAGAATCTTCGCGATGCGCTATTGCCGATACGAAAAGCAAAACGACACACCGCACGCATGCTGACGCCTGACGACGGGGAGCCGTCCATGGGAGCGCGCGAAGGATGCCGGTTATGGGAGCGGGATCGAAACCGGGTTTGAACGACCCGCGCTACGCGCGCCGCCGGTAAGTCCCCGGCGTACTCCCCGTCCAGTGCCGGAATGCGCGATGGAACGCGCTCGGATCGTCGAAACCGATATCGGCGCCGATCGCCGCGATCGTGTCGAGCGTGTCGGTGAGCCGCTGGATCGCGATGTCGCGCCGCAGTTCGTCCTTGAGCGCCTGGAACGTCGTACCTTCCGAGGCCAGGTGGCGGCTCAGCGTGCGCACCGAGCAATGCAGATGCTCGGCTGCCTGCTCGATCACCGGCAGGTCGGGCAGCGCCGCCGACAGGTATTGCCGCACGCGATGGCACACGAGCTGTTCGCTGAACGATTCGAAGATCCAGTCGCCGGGCGCGCGCGCGAGGAACTTGCGCAGGTTGCGCTTGCTCTGCCGGATCGGCGCGTCGAGGTAGTCGGCGCTGAAGCGCATCAGCGTGCGTTCGCAGTCGAACTGCACGGAGCCGGTGAAGAAGTACAGGTGCTCGACCGCATGGCGCGGCCGCGGGCACGCGAACTCGATCCGCAGCAGCGGGATCTTCTGCCCGATCAGCCAGGAACACACGCCGTGCACGAGCTTGAGCATCAGCTCCTGGCCGAGCGCGCCGATCGGGCCGACGGCCGGGTTCGGCCGCAGCAGCACCTGCGCGACGAGGCCGTCGCGCTTCGATTCGACGAAGAAGTCGTCGAGCAGGATATGGAAGAACTGGCCGAAACGGTGCAGCGCCGTTTCGAGGTTGCGCGCATCGAGCAGGCTCAGGCACAGGTACTTCAGCGTGCCGCCGCGCAGCGGGCGCGAGAAGATGCCGGGCATCTCGTCGTCGAGGTCGATCGCGAGCGTGCGGTACAGCGTCGAGAACTGCTCTTCCGTCACGCGCGCGTGCGGCTCGCCGAGCAGCTCGAGCGGGATGCCGGCCCCGCGCAGGTAACGCTCGACCACGTCGCGCTGCGCGCCCGCGCTCGCCAGAAAGCCGTTGACGAGCGAAATCGGCACCGTCGCGCTCGGCGACGGCAGCGCCTGCCCGGGCCGGGCGGAAGGTGAGTCTGAACCGGTCATCGCGTCCCCGTCGATCGAACCGCTCGCATTGTACTTGAGCGGCCCGGGCCGGGCTTTTGGGGCTTTTGGGGCTCTCTCGGCTTTCTCGGCTTTCTCGGCTTTCTCGGCTCTCTCGGCTCTCTCGGCTCTCTCGGCTCTCTCGGCTCTCTCGGCTCTCTCGGCTCTCTCGGCTCTCTCGGCTCTCTCGACTTTCTCGACTTTCTCGACTTTCTCGACTTTCTCGACTTTCTCGACTTTCTCGACTTTCTCGACTCTCTCGGCTCTCTCGGCTTTCGGCGCGCCGGCCCGCGCGCCGCCGGGCGCGCGGCGTTTCGGCGCCATCAGTCGGCGCGGCTGAGTTCCCGGCGCAGGATCTTGCCGACCGTCGACTTCGGCAGCCGCTCGACCAGGCGGATCAGCTTCGGCACCTTGTACGCCGCGAGGTTCGCGCGGCAATGCGCGACGAGCTCCGCTTCGGTCACGGCCGCGTCCGGCGCGAGCACCACGAACAGCTTCACGGCCTCGCCGGTGCGCGCGTCCGGCACGCCGATGCACGCGCATTCGGCCACGCCCGGCAGCGCGGTGGCAACCGCTTCCACCTCGTTCGGATACACGTTGAAGCCCGACACGATGATCATGTCCTTCTTGCGGTCGACGATCTTCAGGAAGCCGGCCGCGTCGAACACGCCGATGTCGCCGGTGCGGAAGTAGCCGTCCGCGGTGAACGCCGCCGCATTCGCTTCCGGCTTCTGCCAGTAGCCGCCCATCACCTGCGGCCCCTGCACGCAGATCTCGCCCGCTTCGCCGATCGCGACCTCGCGATCCTGGTCGTCGAGCAGCTTCACGTCGGTCGACGGCAGCGGCAGGCCGGTCGTGCCGGTGAACGCGTCGATCGACTGCGGGTTGAAGGTGACCACCGGCGACGTTTCCGACAGCCCGTACCCTTCGCGGATGAAGTTGCCCGTCACGGCCTTCCAGCGCGCGGAGATCACGTCGATCACCGCCGCGCCGCCGCCGGCCGACAGCTTCAGCCGCGACCAGTCGACTTCCTTCAGCCGCGGATGGCCCGCGAGCCCCGCATACAGCGTGTTGACGCCGACGAACACCGTCGGCCGCGCGGCCTTCAGCACGTCGATGAAGCCGTCCATGTCGCGCGGATTCGCGACGAGCCAGTTCTCCGCGCCGATCGCGAAGTAGGACAGGAAGTTCACCGTCAGCGCGAAGATGTGATACAGCGGGATCGCCGTGACGACGACCTCCTCGCCCGGCTGCCGTGCGCCCGACACGATCGCCGCGAACTGCTCGATGTTCGCGACCAGGTTGCGGTGCGACAGCGCGGCGCCCTTCGACAGCCCGGTCGTGCCGCCCGTGTATTGCAGCAGCAGCAGATCGGCGCCGCCGAGCGCGACCGGCTCGAATGCGAGCGCTTCGCCGGCGGCGAGTGCATCGGCGAGCGGGATCGAGCCCGGCGGCAACGCGTCGCACGCGCCGGCCGGCGCATCGACGACGCCGAGATCGCCGCGGCCCACGCCCAGCACGGTCCGGATGCGCGTCTTGCCGACCACGTCGGCGAACGTGCCCATCGAGCCGCCGCACACCACGGCCACTTCGACGCCCGCGTCGTTGAGCTGGTGCTCGAGTTCGTGCGCGGTATAGAACGGGTTCACGTTGACCTGGATCGCGCCGAGCCGCGCGAGCGCGACGGTCGCCACCGGAAACGCGAGCACGTTCGGCAGCATCACGGCCACGCGGTCGCCCTTGCGCACGCCGACGACCTGCTGCAGGTACGCGGCGAGCGCGGCCGACAGGCGGTCGACGTCGGCGTAGGTCAGCGTGCGGCCGAGCGCGCGGAACGCGGGACGCTCGGCGAAGCGGCGCATCGCGTCGTCCAGCAGCGCGGTTACGGAAGGAAAGCGATCGGGGTCGATCTCGGCGGGGATCGAGCCGTACGAGCCGATCCAGTGTCTCTTCGTCATTGTCCTGCTCCTCGGGGGACGGCACCGGGCAGCGCCGTTCGCACGGCGGCCCGCGCACCGGATGCGCATGGGCCGTCGCCTGAGCGGGAACTATCGCGCGCCAACCGCGCTTTGAAAATGATCCGGGCGGTCGAAAAGATGATCGAAACGGACACGCGGACGCGCGGCGAGCGACCAGCCGCGGCGTGCGCTCGCGCGACGGTTTGCCCTTGCCGGACCGTGCAAGCCCGTACGCATCAGGGTGAACCCTATGGCGCGCCCGCGTGTTCCGGCGCAGAATCGCGAACCCGGAACGGTATCGAATCGGACGCAGAACCAGCCATGCCGCGCAGTGCGCTCTTGACCCCGACGGCCGCCGGCGCCGCCCCGCTGCCGGACGCGCCGCTCGCCCCCGCGTCGCGCGAGAAACGCTTCTCGCCGGCCAAGCTGGCCGTGCTCGTCGGCGTCGCGCAGGAACTCGGCCTCGACCCGGCCGCGGTGCTCGACGGCACCGGCCTGGCGCCGGACGCCGTCGCCGACCCGTTCACGCTCACGTCGCCGCTGCAGTTCCTGACCGCCGCGCGCAACGCGATCGGCCGCTACGACGGCACCGATCTCGGCGTGCAGGTCGGCCGCCGGCTGCATGCGTCGAGCTACGGGATGTACGGCTACGCGATGCTGTGCTCGGAATCGCTCGCGCATGTGTTCGATTCCGCCGTCAAATATCACCAGCTGGCCAACGGGATGCTCGCGATCCGCTGGGTCGAACAGGGCGACACCGCGTCGTGGCTGTTCCCGGATCCGCACGAAGCCGCGCTGCCCGGGCCGGACCTGCCGCTGTACCGCTTCCTGATCGACATGCAGTTCGCGCTGCACGTGACGATCATCAAGGACGTGATGGGCGCGTGGTGCGTGCCGGCCCGCGCGCAGTTCGCGCAGCCGGAGCCGGCGCACGCGGCGCAGCTCGCCGATGCGCTCGAATGCCCGATCGCGTTCGACCAGCCGCACCATGCGTTGAGCTACCCGGCCGCGTGGCTCGCTCGCGCGCCGCAGCTCGCGAACCCGATCACCGCCGCGCAGGTGTCATCGCACTGCGCGCGCCTGCTCGACGAGTTGCGCAGCCAGGCCGGCGTCACGCGGCGCGTCTACCAGGAACTCACGCGCACGCCCGGGCAGTTTCCGGACATCGACGCGATCGCCGATACGCTGTGCATGACGTCGCGCACGCTGCGCCGCAAGCTCGACGCCGAAGGCTCGTCGTACAGCGAACTGCTGACGAGTGTGCGCAAGGCGCTCGCGATCGATTACCTGAGCACCACCACGCTCAGCACCGAGGACATCGCGCTGACGCTCGGCTTCAGCGACGCGGTGGGGTTCCGCCACGCGTTCAAGCGCTGGACCGGCACGACGCCGAGCGAGGTGCGGCGCAAGCGTGGCGGGTGACGGCGAGCACCGCCGGTGGCGTGGACCAGGATCGGTGAAGTCGTCACCGAGGCAGCGCAAACCGGCCGTGTTCTTTTTTCAGCCGAAAGAAGGCGCGCTTTCGCCAGCCGCCGTGCCGATCTTGCGCGTTGAACAGGGAGAATCATGAAACCGTTTCATAGCCGTTGCCTGGCACTTCTCGGTGGCGTCAAGTCTGTTGCCTGGCTGCTCGTCTGCGCATCCGCGCATGCGCAGACTTCCGGGCCGTTCGAACTGAAGTGGACCCATCCAGGCGAGAAGCTCGTCTACCAGTCGCGCGGCTGTGCCGATGAATGCTGGGAGGCTGCGGTGGTGAACAAGCGTACCGGCGTCTTGCTTGCACGCCTGCGCTGCGACGGCACCGACTTGCCGTTGACCCTGCGCGGCTACCGGCCCGCCGCGACGCCATCCCAAGTGGATCTCGGCGATTGCAGCCCCGATTCGTGGCCGCCAGACGGCGTGAACAAGTTCGAGGCCATATCGGCGGAATTCGAGCGATTGCTCAGGATGCCTTGACGTTAGCGACTCGCACGGCAGCGCTCGGCACCGAGCGCTTTCAGCGTGACATCCCGATGCTGAAATCGCGACATCGTTCGACCGAAACGCGTTGATCGCCCCATCGTCCGAAGCCACGGACGACCGACGAGCGGGTGCCGGCCCGCCGCGATTTCCGAGCATGCATTCGGGCGGAAATCGCACCAACGGCGCGGGTCGGCTTCAGTCGGTTTCAGTCGGCTTCAGCGCGCGTCACCCGCCGCCGGATTCGCCACCGCCAGCGCAAACTCGAACACCGCGCCGCGCCCGTCCCGATCGACGAGCCGGATGCCGCTGCCGTTGAGCGCCAGCATCCGGTGCACGATCAGCAGCCCGAGCCCGCCGCTCGTCGCCGCACCGCCGCTGATCGGCCGCTGCGGCCGCCGGAACAGCCCTTCGCGCCGCGCCGGCGGAATCCCTTCGCCGGTATCCGACACGGTCACCACCACGCGATCGTCGAGCGGCGTCAGCGCGACCTCGACCTCGCCGTGCTGCGGCGTGTGCCGCAATGCGTTGTCGAGCAGGTTGGTCAGCACGCGCTCGATCATCCCGAGATCGGCCGACACGACCGGCACGCGCGGCGGGATCCGCGCATGCAGCGCGATGCCGCGCGACTGCGCGGCAAGTTCGAACTTCTGGAATACGTCCTGCACGAGATCGACGAGCGAGAACGGCTCGCGCTCGGCCTGCACGCCGCCCGACTCGAGCCGCGCGAGCTCGAACAGCGCCTGCGCGAGCCGGCCGACCTTCGAACTCTGCGCGAGCGCGATCGACAGGTAGCGGCGACGCTCGGGTTCGGCGAGCGTGTCGGACTTCAGCGACAGCGTCTCCAGATAGCCGTGCAGCGACGTCAGCGGCGTGCGCAGGTCGTGCGAGATGTTCGTGATCAGTTCGCGCCGCTGCTGGTCCTGGCGCGTCAGCGCGCGCCACTGGTCGCCGATCCGGTCGGCCATCTGCGCGAACGCGGATTCGAGCACCGCGATCTCGTCGCCGCGTCGCCCCGGCGGCGAGCGCGGCACCGGCGGCTGCGCATCGGGCGCGGCGTTCGCGTCGAAGCGGCGCATCGCATCGGTCAGCCGGCGCAGCGGGCGCGTGATGAAGCTGAACGCGATCAGGCCCGCGAGCAGGCCGAGCAACGCGACGACCGCCATCGACCACAGCGTCGTGCGCAGCACGTTGCCGGCGTCGACGCGCGCGGCCAGCCGGTCGTGCGCTTCGCCGAGCAGCACCACGTAGATATAGCCGGACGGCGGCTGGCCCGCGCGCTGCAGCGGCGCGGCGCTGAACACCTTGCGCGCGTCGGGGCTGCGCGGATCGTCGCCGAGGATCGGCAGCGGCTCGCCCGCGATGAAGCGCTGCACCGGCGCGAGATCGACGCGCTCGCGCTTCACGTGGCCGGGCGGCGCGTCGTCGCCCTTGATGCGCCCCGCGTTGTCGAGCAGGTACACCTCGACGCTCGGGTTCACGCCCATCAACTGGCCGAACAGCGTGCGCACGGCGTCCGGGCGCAGCCCGTTCGCGTCCATCAGCGGCGTGCTGCCGGCGATGTGCGCGGCGAGATCGCGCGACAGGCCCTGCACGACTTCCTTCTCGCGCATGTCGTTCGCGCGGATCTGCAGCCACGCCGACGCGCCCGAACACGCGAGCAGCAGGATCGAGAACACGAGCGACAGCCGCTGGGTGAGGGTCAGCTTCATCACGTGTCCCGCTGGTCCGGCGCGGCGAGCTTGTAGCCGCGCCCCCACACGGTGAGGATCCGCACGGGCTCGGCCGGATCGGCCTCGATCTTCGCGCGCAGCCGGTTGATGTGGGTGTTCACCGTGTGTTCGTAGCCTTCGTGCTGATAGCCCCACACGGCATTGAGCAGGTCCATCCGCGAGAACACCTTGCCCGGATGCCGCGCGAAGAAATACAGCAGGTCGAACTCGCGCGGCGTGAGGTCGATGCGTGTGCCGTCGACGGCGGCTTCCCGCGCGATCGGGTCGATCGACAGCCCGGCGACGTCGAGCGTGCCGGCGTCGATCCGCGAATCGCGCGCGAGCGCGTCGACGCGCCGCAGCAGCGCCTTGACCCGCGCGACGAGTTCGAGCACCGAGAACGGCTTCGCCAGGTAATCGTCGGCGCCGAGTTCGAGGCCGAGGATCCGGTGCACCTCGCTCGAACGCGCGCTGGTGATGATGATCGGCGTGTAGCGCGTCATCGCGCGCGCGCGCCGGCAGATTTCCAGGCCGTCGACGCCGGGCAGCATCAGGTCGAGGATCAGCGCGTCCCAGTTGCCCTGCTCGAGCAGGCGCAGCCCTTCCGTGCCGTCCGCGCTGTGCACGACTTCGTAGCGCTCGTCGCGCAGGTGCAGGCTCAGCACGTCGGCGATGTCGGCGTCGTCTTCGACGATCAGGATGCGTTTGGGGTGGTCCATGGCGGTCGGCGGCGGCGCGGCGGCGGCGGTCTTCGGTCTCGAACGGCGGTTCCGGCCGGCCAGGTCCGGCAAGCCGGCCTGTCCGGGGCGAATCGCGGCGCAATGCCGCGCTGCCGCCATTGTGCAAAATTTTGCGGCGGAAAGGGGTCACAATTCGTTTAAGTTTGGATCGTGCCCGTCCCGTGAGCCAATGCCCGCAAGGCTTGCTGCCCCGTCCTCTAAACCTGGATCTGCGTTGTCCTGGCCGAACACCCAATGGACGTTAAAAATCGGGCCAGATTTCTTGCTTCATGCTGAAGGCAAATCAAAAGGCAGGAATGGCCCGCAGACGCATCGCCGCTCCCGCGCGTCAACCCTGCGTATGCCGCAATTCGCCGTCGATCTCCTGCGGCAGCCTCAGCAGGTTGAAGATCGGGCAGACCGCCTCGACCGCCTGATGCAGCGCGCGGATGGCCTCGGACGGCTCCGGCGACACGATGTCGAGCGTATAGCGGATGTTGTGCGGGAATACCGGGACATGCTCGAACCCCGGCTGCTGTGCCAGCGGATGCTGGTCGCCGGTCACCTCGACCGCGATCGAATCGATCTTCAGGCCGCGCTCGGCCGCCTGGATCAACGTGATATGCGTGAGGCAACTGCCGAGCACGCCAAGCTGCAGCTCCGGCGACGCGGGCCCGAGGTTGTAGCCCGCGAAGTCGGGCGGACTGTCGCTGATCACCTGGAAGTCGCGAATACGGATCTCGCGCACGCCGCTGCGACCGAGCGCGCGCACGGTCGCCTTCAGCGGCGTCGCCTTGAAATCGGGATCGTTGCGGGCTGCCTGCTGCTTCGCGTGCCACGCATCGCGTTTTTGTGCGAGATAGTCGTTGAGTGTCGTCATGGTCGAGTCAGGGGTAGGCTGCACGCGCGCGACGGATCGATTCGCCGCGTGCCGAGGCGATCAGTCGGCCGCCGGAATCCATGCGGCGGTCGCCGCGTCGCTTGCGCGGAACGCAGGAAACTTCGCGCCGAGTTCGGCCACGGTGCGAATGTCGTTTTTCACGAGATCGTCGCGCGTGATCAGCGTCGGCTGGACCGCGATGCGCGCGCCCGGGTCCTGGCCGGCCACCAGCAGTGCCGCCGCGCGCACCGACACGGCGCCGACGACCGCGGGATTGGTCGCGGCCGTCGCGACCCACGCGCTGTTCGGCGCGCGGATCGCCTCGATGTCGGCCGTCGAGATGTCGGCACTGTAGATGCGGATCTTCGACGCCAGCTTCGCTTCGTCCGCGGCGAGCTTCGCGCCGCGAGCGAACTCGTCGTAAGGCGCAAAGACGACACGGATATCCGGATTCGCGCGATACGCCGCGGCCGCCTGATTCGCGACCGACTGCGCGATCGGATTGTCGACGGTGCCCCAGCGCGCCTTCTCCCGCACCTTCGGGTGCGCGCGCTTGAAGTCGCGCCACGCGGCATCGCGCCGGTCGAGCGGCGCAAAACCGGCGACGTAGACGTACCCGGCCGAGAACGCGTCGCCGTTGTCCTTGACGGCCTGCCCGAGCAGCAGGTTCGCGAGGTCGCGATCGTTCTGCTCGATCTGCGGCACCTTCGGGTTGCCGAGGTCGACGTCGAACGCGACGACCTTGATGCCTTTGTCCAGCGCACGCTGCACGACGTCCTTCAGCGATTCCGGCAGGCCGTGATTGACGATGATCGCGGACACGCCGACGCTGATCGCCTGCTGGATCTGCTCGCGCTGTTCGGCCGCATCCTGCCGGCCCTCGTAAATGCGCAGATCGACGCCGAGCGCACGCGCCTGCTTCTGCGCACCGGCCTCGTAGGCCTGGAAGAAGTCGCCGGTCGACAGATAGTTGACCAGCGCGATCTTCACGCCGCCCCTGTCGAACGGCGCGGGCGCGCCCTTGAGCGGACCGGCCTGCGCGGCGGGCACGCCCAGCGCAGTCGCGAACCACAGCATGCATGCACCGATCTTCAGATCGACGCGCGATTTCCGGCGAAGCAACGAGCGCATGGCGGGCCTGTCTCCAGATAGGACGATATCGGCCCAATCTATCAGCGCCGCACGCGAACTCAAACCGAGCGATTCGGAAATAGATATGACTTAGGATGACAAACCGTTCCGGTTCGGTTAGCCGGCCGATCAAAGCGAGCCGCTGCGGCGCATCGCGGCATGCGCATCACGCTCGCGCATCCGTGCGGCGCCCGATGCCGAACGTAAACGCCAGCGCGAGCACGAGCAGCGCGCCCTTGATGAAATCCTGCATGTAGTACGGCGCGTTCAGCATCGTCAGCCCGTTGAGCAGCACGCCGACGAACACCGCGCCGACGACGGTACCGAACACGTTGGGCCGCTTCGCGCCCCATACCGCGTGACCGATCAGCGCGGCGGCCACCGCGTCGAGCAGCAGCGAGTGGCCGGCGCTCACGTCGCCGCGACCGACCCGCGCGGCGATCAATACGCCGCCCAGCGACGCGATCGCCCCCGAGACGACGTACGCGGCGACCCGGTAGCGCGCGGCGGGTGCGCCGGCGAGCCGCGCGGCCGTTTCGTTGCCGCCGATCGCGTAGATCACGCGGCCCCATCGGGTGGCCTCCATCGCGACACAGGCAACTGTCGTGACCGCTGCGAGCAGCAGCACCGGCAGCGGCACCACGTCGAACACGCGTAGCCGGCCGAGCGCGAGAAAGGCGTCGGGGAACACGCCGGTCGCGTCCGTGCCGTCGGGCAGCACCGAGCCGGTCGCGAGCGAACGGCCGCCGGTCGGAATCAATTGCAGGCCGGCCATCAGGAACAAGGTGCCGAGCGTCGCGAGCTGGTCGGGCACGCGCAGGCGCGTAATCAGCACGCCGTTGAACCACCCGGCGGCCACGCCGAGCGTCACGCAGGCGATCACCGCCGCCAGCGTACCGCCGTGCCACACGACCAGCACATAGCTGGCGGCCATCTGCGCGGTCGCGGCCACGCTGCCGACCGACAGGTCGAAACCGCCGGCGGCGAGCGTGATCGTCACGCCGATGCCGAGCAACGCGACGATCGACACCGACTGCAGGATGCTGAACAGATTGTCGACGTTCAGGAACGCAGGCTCCCTGAGCGCAAACCCGATCACCAGCAGGATCAGCACGAGCAGGATACCCGTGCGCTCGAGTGTGTCGCGGACGCGGGCCGCCGCGGCGCGCGGTCGTTCGACGGGCGCGGCATCGTGCCCGGCGGAAGAAGTCACGGTTTTCATGAGCAGTCACGCAAGGTGGAGGACGTCGGAGGCGGGTCATCGAGCGTCGCTCGATCGAACCGTACGATACGATCCGCGATCTCGGCAGCTTCCTCGAGATCGCTGACGAACACGATCGTCGCGCGCGCCTGCGCATGACGCCGCAGCGTATCGACGATATCGGCCCGCGCGCCGGCATCGATGCCCTGAAACGGTTCATCGAGCAGCAACAGCCGCGCGGGTTCGGCATGCCAGCGTGCGAGCACGACTTTCTGCTGGTTGCCGCCGGACAGGTGAGCCACGCGATCGTCCGGGCCGGTGCAGCGGATGCCGAACCGCGCGATCGCCGCCGCGGCGGCCGCGCGTTCGCGCGCCCTGCCCACCGGGCCGCGCGCGAACCAGCGCGCCAGAAACGGAAAACCGATCGTGCCCGCGATCGATGCGAACGGCACGCTGTCGGGAAACAGCGACGTGCGCCAGCGGTCCTCGCCGGCCAGGAAGACGCCGGCGCGAATCGCATCCGCCGGCGAACGCGGCCGCCACGGCCGCCCGTCGAGCGTCATGTCGCCGGCCACCGCGCGCGCGGCGCCGAAGATCGTATTGGCGAGGCGCGACTTGCCGCCGCCCACCGGCCCCGCGATCGCGACGATCTCGCCGCGCCGCACGTCGAGGTCGAACGGCGTACTGGCCGGCGTCAGCCGGATGCGCCGCATGCTGAATGCCGCGTCCGGTTCGCGCGGCGCGGCGCGGGCCGGCACCGGCTCACGCGTGTTCGGCAACGGCCGCCCGATCATCGTCTGCACCGCCGCATCCAGATCGACGGGCGCGGGCAGGTCCGCGACGATGCGGCCGTCGCGGACGATCGCCACGCGATCGGCCATGCGGCGCAAATCGCCGAGCCGATGCGACACCAGCAGGATTGCCACGCCATCGCGGCGCAGCGCGTCCAGCAGCGCGAAGAGCCGCTCGGCCTCCGGGGCGGACAGGCTGGCGGTCGGCTCGTCGAGTATCAGCAGCGACGGCTGAGCGCCGAGCGCGCGCGCCAACGTCACGCGTTGCTGGTCCGCCAGCGACAGCGACGCGAGCGGCGCGGCCAGGTCGACGTCGAGCCCGACCCGCGCGGCGAGCGGTCGCGCCGCGACACGCCGCGCGGCCGGCGTCGCGCGCCACGGCGACGCCCGATCGCACAGCCGGTCGAGCAGCAGGTTGTCGGCGATCGACAGCGTCGGCACGACCGCGTCGGCGACCGACTGGTGCACGGTCGCGACACCGAGCCGCTTGGCCGCGTGCGGCGACGCCGGCCGATACGGTTGGCCGCGCAGTGTCAGCGTGCCGCCGTCCGGCCGCAGCACGCCGCTCAGGATCTTGACGAAGGTCGACTTGCCCGCGCCGTTCGCGCCCATCAGCGCGACCACTTCGCCCGCGTCGATCGTCAGGTTCAACGCCGACAGCGCGACGGTCGCGTCGAAACGCTTCGCGATGCCGGCGACGCTCAGGACGGGCGACGACGCCGATCGACCTGCGTGCATCGCGCCGGCAACCTCGTTCGCCGTCGTAATCATGCCGGCCTCCCCTGTCGGGCACGGCGCGGTTGCAGCCGGAACAGCACGTCGTGGTTCACGTCACGCCCCTCCCCTGATAGTCGTCCGTATCGACCGGCGCGTCACCGTCCGTCAGATGCGGATGGCGGATTGCCGGAACGACGCGCCGTGCGCGGTGTCCGGCAGGCGGTCGCGGCCGCTCAGCCGCGAGCGGAAGGTGCCGGCCGGCGCCGTCGTGCGGTACAGGCCGCGCTTTTTCAGTTCCGGCACGATCAGCTCGGCGAAATCGTCGAGCGTGCCCGGGCTGATCAGCGGATTGAGCATGTAGCCGCTCGTCGTCGACTGGCGCGCATGCTCGGCGAGCTGATCGGCGACCTCGTCGGGCGAGCCGACGAGGATCAGGTCGGTGCCGCGCGTGACGCTCGCGAACTTGCGCCGCACGTCGCCGGCGGTGAGCGGCTTGCCGCTGCCGTCGGGCCGCACCACGTAGGACGTGAGCCCTTCCGTGTGCGTCGTCAGCGGTTCGTCGTCCGCATAGCGGTCGATGTCGATGCCGGTGTCGCCCGCATAGCTGACGAGTTGCGCGTGCTGGTGATAGTGCTGCTGCAGCCTGTGGTATTTCTCCTTCGCGTCGCTCGACGAGCGCGCGGTCACGATCCGCAGCACGGTCAGCGACTTCACGTCGTCCGCCGCGCGGCCGCGCTCCGTCGCGAGCCGGCGAATCTCGTCGAGGCCCGCACGAATCTCGTGCGGATTCGACTTCGCGACGAACACCACCTCCGCGTGCTTCGCCGCGAACTCGCGCCCGCGCCCGGACCAGCCGGCCTGGATCAGCACGGGCGAGCGCTGCGGCGACGGCGCGCAGACGTGCGGCCCCTGCACGCGGTAGTGCGTGCCTTCGTGCGCGATCGGCCGCACGCGGTCGCCGCGCGCATAGCGCGGCGCGTGCTTGTCGGCGACCACCGCATCGTCCGCCCAGCTCCCTTCCCACAGCTTGTACACGACGTCGAGGAACTCCTCCGCGCGCGCGTAGCGTTCGTCGTGGCCGATCATCCGGTCGAGCCCGAAGTTGCGCGCCGCGCTCGTCAGGTAGGACGTCACGATGTTCCAGCCGATCCGGCCGTTGCTCAGGTGATCGAGCGTGCTGAAGCGGCGCGCGAGCGCGAACGGGTGCTCGTAGGTCGTGCTCGCCGTCACGCCGAACGCGAGCCGCTCGGTCTGCGCGACGAGCGCCGGAATCAGCATCATCGGATCGTTCGCGGGCGCCTCGACCGCCCACTGGACCGCTGCGTCGGCCGATCCGCCATAGACGTCGTACAGGCCGAGCACGTCCGCGAAGAACAGCATGTCGAGATCGGCCTGCTCGGCCGTGCGCGCGAGGTTCGACCAGAACGGGAGCGTATTCGCGCGCAGCCGTTCGTCGGCGGGATGGGTCCACAGGCTCGGCGCGCCGCCGCAGCCGACGCTGGCTTGTTCATACAGGGAAAACAGCAAGGGGCGAGGATCGGACATCGTCAGGTTCGTTACCAGGAATCAGTTGGGGGCCGCCCACGCGTCCGGCGACGCGCGGCGGCGGCGTACGGGGACGCGAGCGTCGGGGATGCGCGTCAGATGGCGATTGACATGCCTCTCGAGACGAGCGGCCGGAATGGTGAGCAGCGCGACCAGCACGACATAGACGACAGCCGCGCCGACCAGCGGCTCGTACACGCGCAACGTCTCGAAGCGCAGCGTATTGGCCGTTCCCATCACGTCGAACACCGTCACGGTCGACGCGAGGACGGTCGATTTCAGCAGCAGGATCGCCTCGCCGGTGAGCGCGGGCAGCGCGAGCCGCCACGCGCGCGGGCCGACGATGCGGCGCAGCACCTGCACGCGCGTCATGCCGTACGCGTGCCCGGCTTCGATCTCGCCGGCCGGCACGCCGGCGATCGCGCCGCGCAGGATCGTCGCGACATACGCGCTCTCGTTCACGCTCAACGCGACGATCGCGTACCAGAACGCGTCGCGCAGCAGCGGCGACGCCCAGCTGTCGCGCATCCATTCGCGCGGCACGATCTGCCCGAATCCGTAGTAAAGCAAATAGAGCTGAACGAGCAGCGGCGTGCCGCGAATCAGCATGAGCCAGCCGCGCGCGGACCAGCGCAGCGGCGCATGGCGCGCGCCGGCGGCGAGCGCGAGCGGCACGCCCAGCAGCACGCTGGCCGCGCCCGACACGAGCGTCAGCGCAAGCGTCGTCGGCACCGCGGCGAGCAGCTTCGGCATCACCGTGTCGAGCAGGAATGGCAGCGAGAAGATCATGCGGTTGCGCGCCTCGTGCCACGGTTCGCGTGGCGCTCGAGCGCCGCGAAGAGTCCCGTCGACGCGATGCTCAGCAACAGGAACAGCGCGGCCGTGACGAGATAGAAGAATACGTAGTGGCGCGTCGCGCCGGCCGCGAGCTGGCTCGCCTTCAGCAGATCCGTGAACGAGCCGAGCACGCTGATGAACGACGCATCCTTGGTCGCGTTCAGCCACACGTTGCCCGTGCCCGGCAACGCGAGCCGCGCGGCGGCCGGAAGCCGGATGCGCGCGAACGTCTGCCACGGCGTCATCCCGTACGCGTGCGCGGCTTCGATCTGCCCGACCGGCACGTTGACGAGCGCCGCGCGGAAGATGTCGGTCAGATACGCACCCTGGATGAACCCGAGCGACAGCGCCGCGACGAGGAACGGCGGGAACGCGAAGCCGTCGGGCGCGAGGCCGCCGCGGTGCAGCGCGGCCTCGACGGCGGGCGCGAGCGCATAGAACGCGAGCAGCAGGCACAACAGCTCGGGCAGCGCGCGCACCAGCGTCGTGTAGAGCCGCGCGAGCCACGCGAGCGGCGCGTGGCGCGACAGCTTGCCGAGCGCGCCGGCGATGCCGAGCAGCACGCCGGTGCCGAACGACGCTGCCGCGACGCCGAACGTCAGCGCGAACGCGCCCGCGAACACGCGGCCATAGCCGCCGTCGCCGAATGCGAGCAACGCGAGCAGCGAATCGTCCGCGGCCATCGCGTCAGCGGCCCTTCTCGATCGTGCCTTTCAGGTTCGGATAGCGGGCGGTGATCGCATCCCACGTGCCGTCCTGCTGCAGTTGCGCGATCGCGGTCGACAGCTTGCCGCGCAGCGCATCGCCCTGGCGCACGCCCGCGCCGATGCCGAGGCCCAGCACCGGATTGTCCGCGCAGGTCGCCTTGACCTCGAAGTCCTTGCCGTCGCGCGACGCGAGGAATGCCGTAAACAGCCCCTTGCCTTCCTGCACGTAGTCGACCCGGCCGGACACCAGGTCCGCGAGCGCGTTGTCGAACTTGTCGAAGGCCTTGATCTGCGCGTCCGGCTTGAAGCGGGAGTCGAGGAACGCCGAGAAGTTCGTGCCGGCCTCGACGCCGATCACGCGGCCCTTGAAGCTCGCGGGCACCGCGCAATCGACACGGCGCCGGTCGCTCTTCGCGCCGACGAACACCGTCGGCGACTCGTAATAGGCACGGCTGAAATCGATCGCCTTCTGCCGTTCGCCGGTAATCGTCATCGACGACCAGATCACGTCGATCTTGCGGTTCTGCAATGCCGGAATCAGGCCGTCCCACGCAATGTCGGTGAGCTCGCAGCGCACGTTCAGTTTGCCGCACGCGGCATCGAGCAGGTCGATTTCCCAGCCCTTCCACTTGCCGGCCGCGTCCTTCGAGAAGAACGGCGGATACGACTCGGCGTCGATGCCGACGCGCAACGTCGGCTGGGCTGCATGGGAAGCCGGCACGAGGCCGAGTACGAACAGCGCGGCCGCGGCACGGCGGACCCTGGAACGCATCAAACGATTCATGTGGCGCATTTCTGAAATAACGTCGAAACGACCGGCGTTGCAGCCGGCAGGAGGCCAGACTGTAAAGCGCGCGCAAGCGTGTACCAAATGGTTATTTTTTCGATGGATATCTGATTGCGCGATATGGCGCAACGGCGCACCGCCGAACGCGAAGCACGGTGCACCGTTCGGCCGTTCGCCCGCTCACGCCAGCGCCGTTTCGCGCTGCAAAGCCGGCAGCTCCAGGTTCGCGCGGAAATCGCCGCCCACGTAGTCGGTATCGAGCAGGTCGCGACGCCGCAGCTCGGGCAGCAAGCCGTTGAGCAGCAGGTCTTCCTGGTCGGGCTGGCCGAGCCCGTGCAGCGACAGCACGTCGACGAGCCCCGCGCGATAGCGCGCCTCGATCGCGTCGGCGAGCTGTTCGGGCGTGCCGGCGACGAACCAGTGGCCGGTCTCCTGGGCGCGGACGATCAGCTCGCGCAGCGTCAGCCGCTGGCGCGCATAGCCGACGAAGATCGCAACCCGCCCGCGCCGGCGATGCACGCTGTCGATGGCCGGCAGCAGCGACGCCGGCAACGGCTGGTCGAGCGGCAGGCCGCGCAGGTCGACGACGCCGCCGAGCATGTCGGCGAGCTTCAGCCTGCCTTGTTCGTAATCGATGCGTTCATGCTTGTCGCGCAGCCGTCGCGCGACGTCGGCATCGGATTCGCCGATCACCGAATGAAACGAGTTCATCACGAGCGGCAGCCGGTCGCCGCGGCCGAACGCGGCAGCCTGCCGATGCAGCGCGGCGACGAACGCGCGCGCATCGTCGTGCGTCGGCTGAGACGTGTAGACGACCTCCGCGTACCGCGCGCCAAGCGCTACGCCGCCGGCCGACTGCCCGGCCTGAAACAGCACCGGCCTGCGCTGCGGCGACGGCGGCACGTTCAGCGGGCCCTGCACCTGGAAGTGCTCGCCGTGGTAGTCGATCGCGCCGAGCTTGCGCGGGTCGACCGAAATGCCGCCGCCCTGAGCGCGCCGCGTCGCGCCCGGATCGTTCGCATCGAACAGCGCGTTGACGACTTCGACGAATTCGGCCGCCCGTGCGTAACGCCGTTCGGGGTCGGGCAGCGCCGCATCGCCGAAATTCTCCTCGCCGACCGACGACGTGACCGCGTTCCACGCGGCCCGCCCGCCGCTCACGTGATCGAGCGTGCCGATCAGCCGCGCGAGGTTGTACGGATGGTGATACGTGGTCGATACCGTCGCGACGAGCCCGATCGCCGAGGTCGCCTGGCTCAGCGCGGCCAGCGCGACGATCGGCTCCTGGCTGCCGGTGGTGCCGGCGAGGCCGGCCGCATCGGCCTGCAGCAGGTCGGCGGTAAAGAGGCCGGTGATCTTCTCGGCCTCCGCCTTGCGTGCGAGCGACGCCGCGCGTCGCACACCGTGCGCGACATCCGGGTCGCCGGGCGCGTACAGCACGCTCGCCGCGCCGACGAGCGTCTTCAGTCGTCTGCGTGCGCCGCTCATGACGCGGCTCCGCTCGTCGCGCGATGGCGTGCGCTGCGCGTCGCGTTTCGTTCGCGTGGATCGTTCATCTGCACTCCTCGTGATTTCGTTTGATCGGCGGCCGCATGCCGGCATCGCGACGGCGAGCACGCTCGCGCCGGACCGTCCCGCATGCGCCGGGAACGCGCCGCGGGGCGCGCAGCCACCGACCATAACGCAAGCGCCCCGGTCGGCCGGAACGAATATTTTCGGCTTTCGATATTCTTCTTGATTGTTTGACCGTGCGAACGGCGGCGCAAAATAATTCGGCATGCCAAACCCGTTGATCAGGCCGCTTCGACTCGCGCCGATCGCTTCATCATGACGTTCGACGCCATCCGCTCCGACTCCGATTCGTCCGCTCCGTCCGCTCTGTCCGCCCTGTCCGCGTTGCCGTTCCGCGTGAGCGTGCTCGACAAGAGCCCGGTCGCGCCGGGAGAAACGGCCGCCGACGCGCTGGCGCGCAGCGTATCGCTCGCGCGCTTCGCCGACACCGCCGGCTATCACCGCTACTGGCTCGCCGAGCATCACGACACCGCCGCGCTCGCGTGCCCGTCGCCGGAGATCCTGATCGCGCACGTGCTCGCGCATACGCGGCGCATCCGCGTCGGCTCGGGCGGCGTGATGCTGCAGCACTACAGTCCGTACAAGATCGCCGAAAACTTCAACCTGCTCGCGTCGCTCGCACCGGGCCGCGTCGATCTCGGTATCGGCAAGGCGCCAGGCGGCCTGCCGCTGTCGACGCGCGCGCTGCAGGCCGGCTACGATCCGGCCCGGCGCGCGTCGTTCGCCGACCTGGCCGACGCGCTGAATCGTCATCTTCGACACGACGGCACACAGCCCGACGCATCGGACACCTCAGACGCGGACAGCACGACACCGCACGCGACGCCGCTGCCGCCCGTACCCGCACGACCGTTCCTGCTCGGTGCGAGCGTGCAAAGCGCGGAGCTCGCCGCACGGCTCGGCTGGGCATTCGTCTATGCGTCGCACCTGAATGCGTCCGCCATCGATCTCGAACGCGCGTTCGACGCGTATCGAAGCGCGTCCGGCGGCCGCACGCCGCTGCTCGCGGTCTCCGCGATCGTCGCGGCAACCCGTGACGCCGCCACGCAACTCGCGCACGGACATCAGGGCTTTCGCGTGCAGGTGGGCGACACGCCCGCCGTCAACGTCGGCAGCCTCGAACAGGCGCACGCCTATATCCGCCAGGCCGGCGGCGGCCCGCACCGGATCGATCCGCGCGAAACGCGGATCGTGCACGGCACGCGCGACGACGTGCTGCACGAACTGGATGCATTGCATCGCCGCCACGGCGTTGTCGAATTCATCGTCGACACGCCGCTCGCCGATGCCGCACCGCGAATTGCGTCGCTGCGGCTGCTGGCCGGCGCGTCGGCCGACGAGCGCGGCGCGGCGGCGCGGCACCGGCCCGATGCGCGCGAGCGCGCGACGGCGCGGCAACCCGACTTCGAGGGCACCGCGCGATGACCGATACGATCCGCATCGCCGGCGCCGCCGACGTCCCGGCCCTTTATGCGCTGCTGCAGGATGCGTATGCGCCGCTCGTGCCGCAGGGCGTGCATTTCACGATCACGCGCTCGCCGATCGAACGCGTCGCGCAGACCGTCGCGCGCGAAACCACGTTCGTGCTCGAACACGCGACACCGGAAGGCCGTCCGGCCCTCGCGGCCACATTGACCGTGCGGTTTCCGTGGGTATCCGGCGAACGCCATCGCACGCCGTATCCGTTCCTGCACTGGTTCGCGGTCGCCCCCGCGCTCAAGCGGCGGGGATTCGGACACGCGCTGCTCGCGCACGTCGAGACGCAGTTCCTCGCGGCGCAGGTCAAGGCACCCGCGACCTGTCTCGCGACCGCGACCAACCATCCGTGGCTGCAGCCGTACTACGAACGCAATGGCTACGTGCCGTTCGATCGCTCGACGAACGCGCTCGGCACGCCGCTCGTCTGGCTGCGCAAAATCCTGATCCCGGATCTCTGTCCGGACCCGGCGGCGGACGATACCAACGCGCACGGCGCGCCGCTCCACGCGAACGCGTGACGCCCCGTCCGCCGGGCTTCGCACACCACCCCCTGCTACCTCCTTCGTGAAAGGCTTCCACGCATGACATTCGCATTTCCGGATTCCACTCTCCGCGCTTCGCGCCGCACCGCTTCGGCCGCGCTGCTGCTCGCGCTCGCGTTGCCGTACGCGGCCTTCGCACAGGGCACGCCCGTCTCCGGCGGCACGCTGACCTGGGGCGTCGAGACGGAGCCGCGCACGCTGAATCCGCAACTGAACGGCCAGGACAAGGTCGAGCTGCTGCTGCGCAACGCGTACGAAAGCCTGCTCGCGCAGAAGCCGGACGGCAGCTACGTGCCGTGGCTCGCGACCGGCTACAAGGTTTCCGCCGACGGCAAGACCTACACGTTCACGCTGCGCGACGGCGTGAAGTTCACCGACGGCGCGCCGTTCGACGCGAAGGCCGTCGCCCGCAACTTCCTGAATGCGCGCGAACTGTCGTACTCGGCCGGCAGCCAGCTCGCGCGGCTGATCTCGCACGTCGCGGACGTGAAGACGCCCGACGAGCGCACGGTCGCGATCACGCTCGACGCGCCGTATGCGCCGTTCCTGACGTTCGCCGGCCGGCTGCCGCTGCTGTCGCCGAACGCGTTCGAGCGGCCAAGCCTGAAGTCGGGCGGCACCGATATCGCGGGCACCGGCCCGTTCATCCTGCGCCGCTACGTGAAAGGACAGGAAATCGAGTTCGCGAAGAATCCCGACTATCGCTGGGCGCCGCCGACGGCGGGTCACCAGGGCCCCGCGTATCTCGACCGGGTCGTCTACCGGTTCCTGCCCGAATCGTCGGTACGCACCGGCGCGCTGCTGTCGGGCCAGGTCGACGTGATCGAAGGCGTGTCGGGCAACGACGCGGCGCTGATCCGCAAGAACGCCGATTTCACCTACCGCCGCGCGCTGAACACCGGCACGCCCTATTCGCTGTTCCTGAATGTCGCGTACGGTCCCACGCAGGACGTGAAAGTGCGCCGCGCGCTGCTCGAAGGGCTCGACACCAGCGGCATCGTGCAGTCGATCTATCGCGGCGAACGCACGCGCGCATGGGGCATCACGTCGCCGATCGATCCGTTCTACGACGCGTCGATCGAGAAGACCTACGGCAACAATCCGAAGCTCGCGAATCAGCTGCTGGACGAAGCCGGCTGGAACGTCCGCGACAGCGGCGGCTACCGCACGAAGAACGGCGAACGGCTGACGATCGCGGTGATCCAGGCGCAGGCGACGGTGCGCGACCAGCGCGACGTGCTGCTGCAGGCACTGCAGGCGCAGGCACGGCAGCGACTCGGCGTCGACCTGAAGATCCAGTACGTCGACGACGGCACGTACGTCGAAGCGCGCAAGAGCGGCAAGTTCGGCTCGATCGCGAACTCGAACACGCCGCCGGACGGCATCGACATCGAAGGCCACTACCTGCCCGTCGATCGCGGCGGCGCGCTGAACTACAGCCGTGCCGCGGCGCCCGAGCTGACCCGCTGGCTGCGGGCGGCCGCGCGCACACAGAACGTCGCGGAACGCAGGAAGCTGTACGGCGAGCTGCAGCACTTCGCGATCAACGAGCAGGCGTACGCGGTGCCGCTGTACGAGCCCGAAGACCAGATCGCCGCCGCGAAGGCGGTCCAGGGGCTGCGCTTCCGCTCGTTCGCGCAGATGCCCGAGAACCCGTACGACGTGTGGGTGAAGAAGTAAGCGGGCGCGCGTCGACCACGCTGCCCCGCACACCGCGCCGAACCGACAGGAGATTTCACATGAACCCTTCGCCTTCCGCTCCCGTCCCCGTGCCGGACGCGCGGCCGGCCGCACGACCGCCGGCTGCCTGGCGCCGCTGGCCGCGTTCGCCGGTCGCGACGCGGCTCGCGACCGGCGCGCTCGTGCTGTGGGCCGCGGTCACGCTGTCGTTCGCGGCCGTGCATCTCGCACCGGGCGATATCGTGAGCATCCTGATCGGCGAGCAGCTGAGCACGCCGGAGATCGAAGCGGCGATCCGCCAGGAATGGGGACTCGACGAGCCGCTCCCGCTGCAATACGTGCACTACCTGTGGCGCGTGCTGCACGGCGAGTTCGGCCGCTCGTACATCCTGAACACCGACGTCGCGCCGCTCGTGCTCGGCCAGCTGTGGCCGACGCTGAAGCTGACGGGCGCGGCGCTCGTCGTGACGATCGCGTTCTCGGTCGGCCTCGCGGTGCTGACCGCCGGCCGCCGCTGGGCCGGGCGTGCCGCGTCCGGCGTCGAGCTGCTGCTCGCGTCGACGCCTTCGTTCTGGCTCGGCATCATGCTGCTGTTCGTGTTCAGCTTCACGTTGAAGCTGTTCCCGGTGGCCGGCGATCGCGGCTTCGCGTCGCTCGTGCTGCCCGCGCTGTCGCTCGGGCTCGCCCAGGGCGCGGTGATCGGCCGCGTGCTGCGGCAAGGCATCGAGCGCGCGCTCGACGAACCGTACGCGCTCACGGTGCGTTCGTGGGGCGTCGGCGGGCTCGCGCTGCGCGTGCGCCATGCGCTGCGCCATGCGGCGCTGCCGGCCGTCACGCTCGCCGGATGGCTCGTCGGCGGCTTGCTGAGCGGCGCGGTGATCACCGAACAGGTGTTCGGCCGGCCCGGCCTCGGCAAGGTGACGGTCGACGCCGTGCTGTCGAAGGACATGCCGGTGATCCTCGCGATCGCGCTCCTGTCCGCGGCGATCTATGTCGCGCTCAGCACCGCCGTCGACCTGCTGTACCTGCTGATCGATCCCCGGCTGCGCGATCGCCGCGCAGCCCGCTGAACCGGAGGCTTCGATGTCCACTCCCGTCGATCTCGCGTTGCGCGCCCCGGCGACATCCGGCGCCGCCGGCTGGCTGCGCCGCCACCCGGGCCTCGCGCTCGCCGCCGTCTATCTGCTGCTGAACGTGGTTGCCGTCGTCGCACCCGGATGGCTCGCACACTACGACCCGCTGGCGGCCGATCCGCTGTCCGCGCAGCTCGGCAGCAGCGCCGCGCACTGGCTCGGCACCGACCAGCTCGGCCGCGATGTATTCTCGCGGGTCGTGTACGGCGCCCGCTACTCGCTGTCGATCAGCGCGGCCGCGATCGGCGTCGCGACCGTGTTCGGCACCGTGCTCGGTTTGTTCGCCGGCCTCGCGCGCGGCTGGCTCGACGAGCTGATCACGCGCGTGCTCGACGTCGTGTCCGCCTTCCCCGACCTGCTGCTCGCGCTGATGCTGATCTCGTTCACCGGCCCCGGCGCGGTCAATCTCGTGTTCGCGCTCGGCGTCGCGTCGGTGCCGCGCTTCGCACGCGTGGTGCGTGCGCAGACCTTCGTCGTCGCGGCATCCGGCCATGTCGAGCACGCGCGCACGCTCGGCCTCGCACCGGCGGTGCTGGTGTGGCGGCACGTGTTGCCGCATGCGATCGCGCAGGTTCCGGTACTCGCGACGATCGGACTGGGCACCGCGATCATCGGCGCGTCGGGACTGAGCTTCCTCGGCATGGGGCCGCAGCCGCCCGCGGCGGAATGGGGATTGATGCTCGCCGAGGGCCGCAACTATCTGTACAACGCGTGGTGGATCGCGGTGTGGCCCGGCCTCGCGATCACCACGGCCGTGATCGCCGTGAATGCGCTCGGTGGCTACTGGCAGGCCCGCTTCGAACGCCGGGAGGCAGCATGAGCACGATTGCATCCACTGCGCCGGCAACGCCGGCGCGCGCCGCGCCACTGGTCCGCATCGAAGGCCTGACGATCGGCTTTCGCGGCGCGCACGGCACGCGGCCCGTCGTCGGGCCGCTCGAGCTCGCCGTGCATGCCGGCGAATGCGTCGCGCTCGTCGGCGAATCGGGTTCCGGCAAGTCGGTCACCGCACGCAGCCTCGTCGGGCTGAACGGACCACACGCGGTGCTCGACGCCGCCCGCTTCGAGATCGCCGGCGCCGATGCGCGCGGCCATCGCGAGCGCGACTGGCGCGCGATACGCGGGCGCCGGATCGGCTACGTGCTGCAGGACGCGCTGGTGTCGCTCGATCCGCTGTGGCGCGTGCGCGACCTCGTGGCCGAGGCGCTGCGCGACACGCGCGGGCGCGACGTCGCGGCGCGCAGCGCCGACCTGCTGCGCGCGGTCGGCATCGACGACCCCGAGCGGCGGCTGCCGCAGTATCCGCACCAGTTGTCCGGCGGCTTGCGGCAGCGCGTGCTGATCGGCACCGCGATCGCGGGCGGCGCATCGCTGCTGATCGCCGACGAGCCGACCACCGCGCTCGACATGACCGTGCAGCGCCAGATCCTGTCGCTGCTGCGCGCGCGCCGCGATGCCGGCGACGCGGTGCTGTTGATCAGCCACGATCTCGCGGTCGTCGCCGAGCTCGCCGATCGCGTGCTCGTGATGCGCGCCGGCCAGGTCGTCGAACAGGGGCCGGCGCGCGACGTGCTGACCGCGCCGGCGCATCCGTACACGCGCGAATTGCTCGCGGCGATTCCCACCGCGGCATCGCGCGGGTTCCGGCTCGCGACTGCCGCGCGCGTTCCGCTGCCGCCGAAGCGCATCGATGCGCATGCACCGGTACTGGCCGTCGACGCGCTGACGAAACGCTACGGCGATCGCACCGCGCCGGCCGCGGTCGACGGCGTGTCGTTCACGCTCGCACGCGGCGAGACGCTCGGCATCGTCGGCGAATCCGGTTCCGGCAAGTCCACGGTCGCGCGCATCGTGCTCGGGCTCGTCGAGCCGGACAGCGGCTCCGTCGCGCTCGACGGCCAGCCGTGGAGCGGTGTGCCGGAAGCCGCGCGGCGCGCCCGGCGCGCCCGGCTGCAGCTGATCGCGCAAGACCCGTACAGCTCGTTCGACCCGCGCTACCCGGTCGGGCAGATCGTCGGCGAAAGCCTCGACGCGGCCGGTATCCGCGGCGATGCGCGCCGCCGCCGCGTGCTGCAACTGCTCGACGAGGTGCAACTCGGCGCCGGCTGCATCGACCGCTACCCGCGCGAATTGTCCGGCGGGCAGCGGCAGCGCGTCGCGATCGCGCGCGCGTTCGCGTCGAACCCGGCGCTGCTCGTCGCGGACGAGCCCGTCAGCGCGCTCGACGTGTCGATCCAGGCGCAGGTGCTGGATCTGCTTGCCGATCTGCAGGCCGAGCACGGCACCGCGATGCTGTTCATCTCGCACGATCTCGGCGTCGTGCATCACGTCGCCGACCGGATCCTCGTGATGCGCGGCGGCCGCGTGGTCGAAAGCGGCCCGGTCGAGCGCGTGTTCGGCGCGCCGTCGCACCCGTACACCGCATCGCTGCTCGATGCGCTGCCGACACTGCCGCCGCTGGCCGGCGCGCATGCCGCGCCGCCGCTCGCCGCGCTCGCATGAACCTTGACCGTCCTCACCGAACCGCCACCATGAGTCAACCGATCCACACTACTCCCCGCCAGATCCATCTCGGCGCCATCATCCAGGGCGCATCCGGCAACATGTCCGCGTGGCGCCATCCGGATGCGGTCGCCGACGCGAGCATCAACGTCGACTTCGTCCGCACGCTCGCGCGGCAGGCGGAGGCGGCCAAATTCGACCTGCTGTTCGTCGCCGACGGGCTGCACATCAACGCGAAGTCGATTCCGCATTTCCTGAACCGCTTCGAGCCGCTCACGCTGCTGTCGGCGCTCGCGCTCGTCACCGAGCGGATCGGGCTGGTCGGCACGCTGTCGACGTCGTACAGCGATCCGTTCACCGTCGCGCGGCAGTTCTCGAGCCTCGATCATCTGAGCGACGGCCGCGCCGGCTGGAACGTCGTCACGTCGCCGCTCGAAGGTTCAGCGAAGAATTTCTCGCGTGGCGCACACCCGGAGCACGCGTTGCGCTACCGGATCGCGTCGGAATTCCTGACGGTGACGAAAGGGCTTTGGGATTCGTGGGAAGACGATGCATTCGTGCGCGACAAGGCAAGCGGCGTGTTCTTCGATCCGGCCAAGCTGCACACGCTGAATCATGTCGGCGAATTCTTCTCGGTGGCCGGCCCGCTGAACATCGGCCGCTCGCGGCAAGGGCGCCCGATCCTGTTCCAGGCCGGCGCGTCGGACGACGGCAAGGGCGTCGCGGCAGAACACGCGGACGCCATCTACACGCGCCAGGAGACGATCCCGCTCGCGCAGGCGTTCTACGCGGACGTTCAGCGACGGCTCGCCGCGCGCGGCCGCGCGCCCGACAGCCTGAAGGTGTTCCAGGGCATCAGCGTGATCGTCGCGGCGTCGGCCGCCGACGCCGAAGCGCAATACCAGGACACCGCGCGGCTCGTGACGATCGACAACGCGCTCGACTATCTCGGCCGCTACTTCGATCACCACGATTTCTCGCAGTACGCACTCGATGCACCGTTTCCCGACCTCGGCGACCTCGGCAGCAACCAGTTCCGCAGCACGACCGACTCGATCAAGCGCGACGCCGCCGAACGCGGCCTGACGCTGCGCGAGGTCGCGCTCGAGGCCGCCACGCCGCGCCCGAGTTTCGCGGGCACGCCCGAGCAGGTCGCCGACGGGTTGCAGGCGTGGGTCGACGCGCGTGCGACGGACGGCTTCATCGTACGCGGCGGCACGCCCGCCGCGTTCGCCGAGTTCGCTGCCCGGGTCGTGCCGATCCTGCAGGAGCGCGGCGTGTACCGGCGCGATTACGCAGGCGCGACGCTGCGCGATCATCTCGGGCTGCCGTATCCGCCGAACCGGCACGCCCGCGCGGCATGAGCGGGCGAGCATCGTGTGCGTGGCCGGGCGCGCCAATGCGACCCTGCCCTCGTCAATTGACTCGACGAGTGCATCTCGCGCATGCCGAGCGTTATCGGAATACCGAGACGAGCGGCAAAGCGGGATCTGCTGCCCATTCCTGTAACGAACCATCGTAGATGGAGACCTTGTCGTACCCCGCCAGCGTGAGTGCGAGGGCATTCACCGCGGCGGAAATGCCGCCGCCGCAGTACACGCAGACAGGGTGCGCGGCATCCAGCGAACCCAGCGCGCGCCGCAGACCGGGCGCCGTTTCGTAACGCCCGGTAGCGTCGAGCAAACTCCGCGCGGGGACGTTCACGCTCCCCGGAATATGTCCGCGCCGGGCATAACGGCTCGGCGCCGTTCCGGCATAGACCTCGGCCGACAGCGCGCAAACAAGCGAGGCGCGTACCGAGCCTGCGAGCATTGCTTCCACGTCAGCACGGTCGGCCCACATGCCCGCACGCTCGCGCACGTCGATGCGGCCGCGCTTCACCGCGCTCGCTGGCCCCGTATCGACCGGCAGGTTCGCCGCTCGCCACGCTCGCCAGCCGCCATCGAGCACCCGGGCATCGAGACCGATCCAGCGCAACATCCACCAGAGCCGCGCAGACCACAAGCCGTCGCCACGGTCGTACACCACCACGCGCGACGTGCTGGTCACGCCAAGCGCAGCGAGTTCGCGCGCGAGCACCGCCGGCGCGGGTCGCATGAACGAAAGCGTCTCGTGCGGCGCGCTCAAACCACTCGTGAAATCGGCATGGCGTGCGCCCCGAATGCGCTGGGCGAGCCAACCGTCGTGGCCGCTCGTCACCCGGTAATCTCCGTCGAAGCGCGGCGGCGGCAACTCCACATGGGCATCCAGCACGACCACGTCCGGTTCATCGAGACAAGCCGCAAGCTCGTCCGGGCCGACCAGGATACGTGCGCGTCGAGCGGCATCTGCCGCCGGGTTTTCCAGTCCAAAGGACGCTCCACCGCTCATCTGCCCACCTCCTTGTGACGCCGCGCCCGTAGCCATGCGAGCAGCCGCTGCCCGTCGTGGCTCCGAAACCAGCGTGCGTGACCGATCAGATAGCCGTCATACGCGGCAGAGACACCTGCGGCGTCTGCCAGAATATCCTCGAAATACTCGACTTCAAGCAACGCGAATTCCGTATGGACGATCGGCAGCAGCGCGACCAGCGCTTCGTGCTCCGCCTCGCTCAACGGCGCCAGCGACTCGTATCCGTCGAGCAACGCGGCGATATGCTCGTACTGGACTACGCGTGCCGCAGGCGCGGCGAGCCAGTCGATCGTATTGCGCTCGATCGCGAGTGCGATATCGTAGACGGCGCAAGTCCGGTCCGCCAGGCCGAAGTCAAGTACCGTACGTACCTGTGCGCCGGGAGATGCATCGGTCCAAAGCAGATTCGACGCGTGCCAGTCCCCGTGCGTCCAAAGCGGTCGCAGCGCCGGCAGCAACGGCACGAGCCGTGCGTGCAAAGGCGCAATGGTTTCGGCTACATCGGCACGCCAGTCGCGCGATGCCAGTGACCGCGCGAGTCCCGGTTGGGCGTCCACCCACCGGTCGAGCGCGGCGTCGAGGCTCGCACTGCCAAGGACGCGAAAGCTCGACAGGAGCGGCTGCAATGCGCGGGCGGGGGCGTCGTAGTCGGCCGCGGCCCGATGCAAGCGCGCAAGCGTGCGGCCGGCCGACCATGCGTGGGTCGGATGAAAGAAGGGTTTCCACGACATCACGCCGCGATACGCGTCCATCCCTGGCGCAGCCGCGTGAACCTCCCACGTCCAGTCGCCACACGCAATCGCCGTGCGGCCCGCACGATCCGCCAGCACGTCGGGTACCGGCATGCCGCGGTTGCGCAAGTGCGCGATGAATGCGTGTTCCTCTGCGAGGCCACGCGCGCTGCGCAGACGGGCGTGGTGACGTTTCACGAACCATGTGCGGCCATCGAGCGTATGCGCAAGCACGGCTGCCGAAAACGGCCGGGGGCTATGCCAGGCAATCTTCGCGAGCGGCGCGAGGTCTGCGTAATCCGCGAACAGCCGTTCGACGTCATCACGCGTAACGAGTGGCCAATCGCGCACCGACGTCTCGCCGTCGACGGTGAATTGCGGCGGTACGTCCAGCACGCCCGTATCGCGTGCGCCCGTGTTCATCTCTGCCTTCACGGAAGGCGTCGGAGCGCGTCCGGTGTGGTACTTCATTGGATTCGTCCTATCGCATGCCATCAGATGCGGCTTCCCGATGCAACGTACGACGTCTCCCGTGCGGTGTCCGCACGCGACCAGTCACGCCAGCCGAGCGCCGCCAGAACCAGAAACAACGCGTAGAGCCCCGACGTGAGATACAGGCCCTTGTAGATGAATACACCGACATAGACAGCATCCACGGCGATCCACAACGTCCATGAAACGATGTAGCGTCGCGCGGTCCAGAGTTGTGCAACGAGGCTGAATGCCGCGAGCGATGCGTCTATCCACGGCAGCGCGGCGTCGGTATAGCGAGCCATCGCCGCGCCGAGCAGTGCGCTCAGGCTCACCGCCGCGATCAGGTCGGGCGCGAGCTGTGCGAAGCGCACGCCGCCGACGGGCGCGACGGTTCGCGGGCCATCGCGCCCCGCATCGTCGCCGCGCCGTTGCTGCGCCAGCCAGCGCCACCAGCCGTACAGCTGAAGCGCGGCGAACGCGCCTTGCAGCAGCGCATCCGAATACAGCCTGGCGTCGAAGAAAATCCAGCCATACAGCGCCACCGACGCGAGCCCGATCGGCCAGCACAGCATCTTGCGACGCGCCGTGAGCCAGATGGCGAGCGCGCTGACGGCGACGCCGATGATTTCGAGTGCGGACATGATATGTGTCAGTTACCTTGTCTTGAATAAAACGCCGGCGGCCGCCTGGCGCGGCCCAAGCTTAGCGACCGGTGTCGTCGGGCAGGAACGCGTTGGTGAATGCGTAACGGCTCTGCGAGGCATCGCGCAAGACGCCATGTGTGCCGAGCCACTGCGCGTAGGGATTCAGGAGCGCCTCGCGTTGCACGCCCCACACGCCCTCGTGCGTCCATGTCGCACCGATCAGCGGCAGCGAGCGGCACAGCAGCGATGTCGGAAAATAAGGAATGACGCGCTCGAGCGACGGCAGTCCTCGCAACGGCTCCCGCGCGACAGCGAGATAGCCGCGTCGCGCCGCCGCCAGAAAGCCGCGCACCAGCTCGCCGCGAGTTTCCAGCGTATCCTCGTGCGCGCCGAGCAGGTAGCTGTGATAGGCCGGCGCACCGATTTCATCGACGGGCCAGATGCGGCGTTCGCCGTCCGGTACGCTCGATGCGAATAGCGTATCCCATGCCCAATAGCTGCCGAACGACGCATCGGCCACGCCCTCGAGAAAGCTCTCGGGCGGCAGTTCACGCACGCCGCTGTCGACGATCGTCACCGCATCCGGATCACCGCCGTCATGTGCCACGAGATGGCGCACCATCGCGATCCCGCGCGGCGTCGGATTCATTGCCAGACGTCGTCCGGCGAGGTCACGCGGTCGGGCGATGCCCGTCGCGGCCACGGTCTGGATCGTCTCCAGCGCCCGATGGTTGATCGCCGCAATGCTCACGAGCGGGTGACCCGCCTCGCGCTGCACGAAAAGGCGATTGCTCGGAAACACGCCGAAGTCCACGTCGTGTCGCGCGAGATGCCCGAGCGCGTCACCGCGCGCCGGATCGGGAACGACGATTTCGACGTCGAGCCCCTCTTCCGCGAACCACCCCTCGTCGCGGGCCAAATAGAAGCCCGCTGCATTGGTCCACGGGTGAAAGTACTCGAGCATCAGAGTGATGCGAGTCATGCCAGGTTCTCCATTGGCTGATCGACGCCGTCGATCAGAAATCATAGGTCAACGACACGCGCGCGGTGCGCGGC
>NZ_CAJPHA010000036.1:0-60005 GCF_905339895.1 Burkholderia sp. BCC1988 | reverse complement strand
TGTGATCCTGCTGGCCGAAGGCCGCCTCGTGAACCTCGGCTGCGCGACCGGCCACCCGTCGTTCGTGATGTCGAACTCGTTCGCGAACCAGACGCTCGCGCAGATCGAGTTGTTCGTGCGCGGCAACGAGTACGAGAACAAGGTGTACGTGCTGCCGAAGCACCTCGACGAAAAGGTCGCGCGCCTGCACCTCGCGCGCATCGGCGCGAACCTGTCCGTGCTGTCGGACGAGCAGGCTGCGTACATCGGCGTGCAGAAGGACGGCCCGTTCAAGCCGAACCACTACCGCTACTGATGCGCCGCCGCCGCCGTGCCGCGTGCGTCCCGCATCGGGCGGGCGCGGTACGGCGGCACGGTGCCGGATCGCCGGCCGTCGCGTCATGTCCGCCGCTGCACGGGCACGCGCGGCGGCCGGCGGCGGTCACCGAGCATTGACCGACCAGATCGACCAGATCGACCACCGAACCGGAGCCCTCCATGAGCGTCATCCTCACCTGGGTCATCAACGCCCTCGCGCTGCTGATCATCACGTACCTCGTGCCGTCGATCCACATCAAGAGCTTCGGCACCGCACTGATCATCGCGGTCGTGCTCGGCCTGATCAACACGGTGATCCGGCCGGTGCTGATCCTGCTGACGCTGCCCGTCACGATCGTCACGCTCGGGGTGTTCATCCTCGTCGTGAACGCGCTGTGCTTCTGGTTCGCGTCGTCGCTGCTGAAAGGGTTCGAGGTGTCGGGTTTCTGGTCGGCGTTCTTCGGTTCGATCCTGTACAGCATCGTGTCGTGGCTGCTGTCCGCGCTGATCTTCGGGCAGCGCGACATCGGCTGACGGCCGGGCCCACTCTTGCGAATCATGAAACCGATCGAACTCTCGTTTGAATTCTTCCCGCCGAAGACGGCGGAGGGCGTCGAGAAGCTGCGCGCGACGCGTGCGCAGCTGCTGCCGCTGAAGCCGAAATTCGTCTCCGTGACGTTCGGCGCCGGCGGCTCGACGCAGCAGGGCACGCTCGATACCGTGCTCGACATGCAGAAGGACGGCCTCGAGGCCGCGCCGCACCTGTCGTGCATCGGCTCGTCGCGCGACAACCTGCGCGCGATCCTCGACCAGTACCGCTCGCACGGCATCCGGCATATCGTCGCGCTGCGCGGCGACCTGCCGTCGGGGATGGGCGCGGTCGGCGAGCTGCGTTATGCGTCCGAGCTCGTCAGCTTCATCCGCGCCGAGCATGGCGACTGGTTCCACATCGAAGTCGCCGGCTATCCGGAATACCACCCGCAATCGCGCTCGCCGAAGGCCGATCTCGAGAACTTCGCGCGCAAGGTGAAAGCCGGCGCGAATTCCGCGATCACGCAATACTTCTTCAACGCGGACGCGTATTTCCGCTTCGTCGAGGATGCGCGCAAGCTGGGGGTGGACGTGCCGATCGTGCCGGGCATCATGCCGATCACGAACTTCTCGCAGCTGATGCGCTTCTCGGAAATGTGCGGCGCGGAAGTGCCGCGCTGGGTCGCGCGCCGGCTCGAGAGCTTCGGCGACGATCGCGACGCGATCCGTGCGTTCGGCGCGGACGTCGTCACGAGCCTGTGCCAGCGCCTGATCGACGCGGGCGTGCCGGGCCTGCACTTCTATACGCTGAACGCGGCGGCCGCGACGCGGACGATCTGCGAACGGCTCTCCATGTAAGCGTCATCACGCGCTTGCATGCGTCGAAAGCCCCGCCGGCAAAACCGGCTGGGCTTTTTTTTCGCTGCCGGTCGGCCGGTCCGCCCGCCGCGCCGGCGTCAGCGCTGCGCCTGCATCAGCGGCGGCCGCCGGTCGAACCACGGCCGCGCCTGTTCGAGCTGGCGCGCGAGTTTCAGCAGCAACGCATCGTCGGCGTGGCGCGCGACGAACTGCACGCCGATCGGCAGCCCGCGCGCGTTCCACCAGAGCGGCACCGACATCGCCGGCTGGCCCGTCAGGTTGAACAGCTCGGTGCAGCCCGCCCACGCGAACGCCTTCTCCGACGCCTTCGCGAGCATCTCGCGCAGCAGCGGCTTCACCGGCAGCGCGCCGAGCAGCTTCATCTGCGCGGCTTCGAGCGGCGTCGGCTGCAGCTCGCCGATCTTGACCGGCGGCCCCGCGAGCGTCGCGCACAGGATCGCGTCGTAGCGCGACACGAGGCCCGCGACCTGCACGGTGAGCTGGCGTTGCCATTCGAGCACGTCCGGCAGGCGCGCGCGGGCGACGCGCCTGCCGACGACGGCCATCGCCCACGTCGCCGGCTCGAACTCCGCGCGCTTCGGCGTGCGCCCGGTCAGCGCGCGCGCACCCAGCACCAGCTCTTCGGCGATCGTCGCCCACAGCGTGAGAAAGGTTTCGGCCGCGCGCGCGTAGTCGATGTGCAGCGTCGCCGGTTCGACGTGATGGCCGAGCGATTCGACCAGCGCGGCCGCGTCGTCGAGCGCCGCGCGCGTGTCGCCGGCGAGCGCCGGCGCGAGCATCGGGTCGACGACGAGGCCGATCCGCAGCGGGCCGGGCGGCGCGTCGAGCGCGCCCAGAAAGGTGCCGGGCGCGCCGGGCGGCAGCGTCTGGCCGGTCGTTACGTCGAGCAGCAGCGCACTGTCGCGCACGCTGCGCGACACCGCATGCTGGACGACCAGCTCGCCGTTCGAAGGCAGGTCGACCAGCACCGGATTGCGGCTCGGCTTCAGGCCGAACAGCCCGCAGCACGACGCGGGGATCCGGATCGAGCCGCCGCCGTCGGACGCATGCGCGAGCGGCACGATGCCGGCCGCGACGCCCGCGGCCGCGCCGCCGCTCGAGCCGCCGGGCGTGTGATCGATGTCCCACGGATTGCGGCACGCGCCGAACAGCTCGGGTTCGGTGTACGGCATCTGGCCGATTTCCGACGTGTTGGTCTTGCCGAATACGTTGAGCCCTGCCGCGCGGCTGCGCGCGATCAGCGGCGAATCGTCGGCGGGGGCGAAGTAGCGGTAGTGCCGGCTGCCCATCGACAGCGGCAGCCCGGCGACCGCCGCGCCCAGATCCTTGACGAGATACGGGACGCCCGCGAACGGCGCGTCGGTGCCGGTGTCGCCGGCCTGCTCGGCCCGCTTGCGCGCGGCGTCGTAGTCCTGCAGCACGATCGCGTTGATCGCGCCGTTCACCGCTTCGGCCTGGCCGATCGCGGCGTCGAGCAGTTCGCGCGGGCTCGCCTTGCGTTCGCGCACGAGCGTGGCGAGGCCGATCGCGTCATGCGCGAGATAGTCCGAGTGCATCGCGGTCACCCCCGTTGTGACTCGTGGCGATGAAAGGAGGATAACGCGGGCCCGGCGCGCCGGACCCGCCGCCGGCGGCCTTTACAGGTGTTCGGCGAGGAACGTCAGCGTGCGGCCGTGCGCGAGCGCCGCGGCGCGCTGGTTGTACGACGCGCGGTCGGTGCAGTTGAAGCCGTGTTCGGCGCCCGGGTACAGGTGGAACGACGCGTTGTCGCGGCCCGCGAACGCGGCCTTCACCTGCTCGACGGCGGCGAGCGGGATCGCGTGGTCGTTCTCCGCGTAGTGGAACAGGATCGGCTGCGTGATCTTGCCCGCGAGGTCGAGCGCATTCTGGATGCCGCCGCCGTAATAGGCGACCGCCGTATCGACCTTGCCGGCCGCGGCCGCGCGGTACGCGAGCTGGCCGCCGAAGCAGTAGCCGATCGCGGCGACCTTGCCGGCGACTTCGGGGCGCGCGCGCAACGCGTCGGCGGCCGCGCCGATGTCCGCGACCGCGAGGCCCACGTCGGTCTTCTTCATCAGCTCGATGCCCTTGTCGCGATCGGCGCCTTCGTAGGTCAGTTCGACGCGCGGCTGCGTGCGCCAGAACACGTCCGGCGCGAGCGCGACGAAGCCGTCGGCCGCGTACTGGTCGGCGACCGCGCGAATGTGCGCGTTCACGCCGAAGATTTCCTGGATGATGATGACGGCGGGGCCCTTGCCGCGCTTGGGCAGCGCGAGATAGCCGCCGAAGCTGTCGTTACCGGTCGGGATGTCGATCCATTGGGCTGTCACGTTTGAACTCCTGGCGAACGGGCGCGCGACATGCGCGCCGCGGATGGAAATGGAGGCGGCCCAGTGTGCCACCAATCCCCGGACGCTGCAGCGCGCGCAAGCGGCGCGCCGGCCGGGTATGCGCGGCTCGAACCCGCGTGCCGAACCCGCTTCTCGCGCAGCGATCGTTTCGATCTCGATTATTCATTTTTCGGCGGCGGGCGGCTTCGATAGAGTCGAAGTGTCGCCTTTACAAAGCGCTTTCGCGCATCGCCCCCGAAGGATTCGCCATGCCAGCCCGTACATTTTCCACCCCGTTTTCCGAACGCTTCGGCCTGCGCCTGCCGCTCGTGCAGGCGCCGATGGTCGGCGCGACCACGGCCGCGATGGTCGCGGCCGCGTCCAACGCCGGCGCGCTCGGCAGTCTCGGCGCCGGCGCGTTCGAGCCGGACCGTCTCGCGACCGAAGTCGCCGCGATTCGCGCGGCGACGTCGCGTCCGTTCGCCGTGAACCTGTTCGTGTTGCCCGACGCCGCGCCCGACGCGGCGACCGTCGCTCGCGCGCTCGCCGCGATCGATCCGTTGAACGCGACGCTCGGGCTGCCGCCGGGTAGCGCGCCCGCGCGTTACGCACCCGACTTCCGCGCGCAGCTCGACGCGCTCGTCGCGCTGCGCGTGCCGGTCGCGAGTTTCACGTTCGGCGTGCTCGACGCGGCCGACGTCGCGCGCCTGAAGGCCGCCGGCACTTACGTGATCGGCACCGCGACGCACGTCGCCGAGGGGCTCGCGTGGCGGGCGGCCGGCGCCGACGCGCTGTCCGCGCAGGGCGCCGAAGCCGGCGGCCATCGCGGTACCTTCATCGGCCCGGCCGACGATGCGCTGATCGGCACGCTCGCGCTGGTGCCGCAGCTCGTCGATGCGACCGGGCTGCCCGTGCTCGCCGCGGGCGGCATCATGGACGGCCGCGGGATCGCCGCCGCGCTTGCGCTCGGCGCGCAGGGCGCGCAGCTCGGCACCGCCTTCCTGACGTGTGCGGAAAGCGCGATCGCGGCGGACTGGAAGGCGCGGCTGCTCGCGAGCGCCGATACGTCGACGCAGGTCACGCGGGCGATCACCGGCCGCCATGCGCGTGGCTTGCGCAATGCGCTGATGATGCGGCTCGGCGAGCGCGTGGCCGACGCCGCGCCGTATCCGGTGCAGAACGCGCTGACCCAGCCGCTGCGCCAGGCCGCCGCGCGCGCGAATGACGGCGACTACCTGTCGCTGTGGGCCGGGCAGGGCGCGCCGCTCGCCAGGCGGCGCGACGCCGCGCTGACGACGTCGCAGCTCGTCGACGCGCTCGACGCCGAATGGCGCGCGGTGCCTGCGTAAACGATTCGACGGCCGCCGGAGCGGCTCGCGTCGGCACACGAAACGCGCGCGTTGTCACGCGCGTTTCATTCAATGATCCCGCGCACAAAATACCGAATCGAAATGACACGGGAATGCTTTAAATCAACCTTTCGCCAGGCCGCGTGGAACTAGCGGAAACCCTTATCCGGCGGGGCTTGCAGCGACATTCGAGCAGTCATTCCAAAGCGCCCGTATCGGTAGTGTTACCACTACCCCAAAAAAGTCCCACAAATTAATTTGATCACCTACACTTGCGCGCAAGTACGGGCGGGCGGCTGCTAAAAGCGGTTGCTTCCCACGTGCTTGAGGCCAAGTGCATGAACGATGCAACCGGCGAATCGTCCAGTGAATGCAAACACAGGGATGGCAGCGGGGCACCGGGCGATGGCGTTTATTGGGACCGAAACTGGAGACTTACATGAATATCAAGATGCAAAAGCTGTTGCCTATCACCGCAGCGGCGATGCTGTGCGTTGCAGCGGCAAGCAACGCGGCCGCCGATCAAGTCGTCAAGATCGGCCACGTCGCGCCCTTGACGGGCGGTATTGCACACCTGGGCAAGGACAACGAAAACGGTGCACGTCTCGCAGTCGAGGAGATCAACGCCAAGGGTCTCACGATCGGCGGCCAGAAAATCACGCTGCAACTCGACGCGCAGGATGACGCGGCCGACCCGCGCCAGGCCACGCAGGTTGCGCAGAAGCTCGTCGACGACAAGGTCGTCGCGGTGGTCGGCCACCTGAACTCGGGCACGTCGATCCCGGCCTCGAAGATCTACAGCGATTCGGGCATCGTGCAGATCTCGCCGTCGGCGACCAACCCGGCTTACACGCAGCAAGGCTTCAAGACCACGTATCGCGTGGTGGCGACCGATGCGCAGCAAGGCCCGGCACTCGCGAACTACGCGCACTCGAAGGGCATCAAGAGTGTCGCGGTGGTCGACGATTCGACCGCCTACGGCCAGGGTCTCGCGAACGAATTCGAGAAGAAGGCGAAGGCGCTCGGCCTGAAGGTGATGTCGCACGACGCGACCAACGACAAGGCGGTCGACTTCCGCGCGATTCTGACCAAGATCAAGGGCGAGAATCCGGACGCGATCATGTACGGCGGCATGGACGCCACCGGCGGCCCGTTCGCGAAACAGGCGAAGCAGCTCGGCCTGCGCGCGAAGATCCTCGCGGGCGACGGCGTGTGCACGGAGAAGCTGGCCGACCTGGCCGGCGACGCGACCGACAACGTCGTGTGCTCGGAAGCCGGTGCTTCGCTCGAGAAGATGGCGGGCGGCGCGGCGTTCAAGGCGAAGTACGAGAAGCGCTTCGGCCAGCCGATCCAGATCTACGCACCGTTCACGTACGACGCCGTGTACATCATCGTCGATGCGATGAAGCGCTCGAACTCGACGGATCCGGCGAAGATTCTCGCTGCGATGCCGGCGACGAACTACTCGGGCGTGATCGGCACGACGACCTTCGACTCGAAGGGCGACCTGCAGCACGGCGTGATCTCGCTGTACAACTACAAGAGCGGCAAGAAGACGCTGCTCGACGAAGTGAAGATGTAAGCTGAACAGCGGTCGACAGAAGGGGTGAAAGCGCGCCTGCGGCAACGCAGGCGCGCTTTCTTTTTGGCGCGCCCGCCGCGCGGTCAGATCTTCAGGTGTGCGAGGACCTTCGGTGCGACGGCCGCGACGAGCGCTGCGCACAGCGCGACGACCGCCAGCCCGATGGTCAGGTTCGCCGTCTGCGCGACCGCGCCGATCACGACCGGACCGAACAGCAGTCCGAAATACGCGAGCCCGGCCACGTGCGCGAGGCCTTCGGCCGCGTGGATGCCTTTCACGCGCGCGGCGGCGGCGAACAGCACGGGCATCATGTTCGCGAGGCCGAGACCCATCAGCGTGAAGCCCGTCAGCACGGCGATCGGGTTCGGCAGCAGCAGTGCGCCGATCATCCCTGCGCACGCGAGCGACGCGCTCGCGAACACGAGCTGCGGCGCGCCGAAGCGCGCGCGCACCGCGTCGCCGGCGAAACGCGCGAGCGCCATCCCGCCGGAGAACGCCGCATACGCGGCGCTCGCGAGCGCGGGGCTCGCCGCGACGACGTCGCGCATGTAGACGGTCGCCCAGTCGTACATCGCGCCTTCGGCGATCAGTGCGATCAGCGCGATGCCGCCGAGCATCCACAGCGCGGGCGAGCGCCAGCGATTGCCGCCGCCGTGCGCGTGTTCGTGATGCGGCACGTGCGGCAGCACGGACGGGCTCGCGGCGAGCAGCACCGCGGCGCTGACGGCCGCCGCGAGCGCGAGATGCACGGCCGGCGCCATGCCGGCCGACAGCAGCGCGCCGCCGGCCGCCGCCCCCGACATCCCGCCGATGCTGAACATCCCGTGCAGCGACGACATGATCGGCTTGCCGAGCGCGATCTCGACCGCGCTCGCCTCGGCATTCATCGCGACGTCGAGCGTCGCCATCGAGAAGCCGAACAGCGCGAGCACGACGAGCAGCATCCAGTAATCGGGGACCACGAGGATCAGCGCCGCGCAGGCGGACATCACGAGCCCGCCCGCAAGGCACGCGGTGCGCGAGCCGACGCGCGCGATCCAGCGCGCGATCGTCAGCATCGCGGCGATCGAGCCGCCCGCGACCGCGAACAGCGCGATCGACAGCAGCCCCGGGCTCAACGCGAACTTGTCGCGCACGGTCGGCACGTGCACGCCCCACGACGCGTACATCATGCCGGCGACGAAGAACAGCGCCATCGTGGCCGTGCGTGCGCGCTGGCGGACCGGCAACGCCAGCACGCGATGCGCGTCGGGCGGCGCGGAAAAGTCGGACGAGGATCGGGAGGAGGATTCGGACACGGAACGCTCTTGGATGGACGATGCGCGGGCGCGTCGCGCCCGTCGGATTCGTCCGATTCTATCGAACCGTTTACGGTCTTGCCGGCGCGCTGGCCGTGCCGCCGGTCGTGATCGGCGCGCACTTCGCTTTCACGCGGCGCGTCGGCCATCCGGCCGATGCCCGGCAAGCCGCCGCCGCGGGTAACATCGATGCGCAGGCGGCGTGCCCGACGCGTTTCGGCGCGGCCCGCCTTCGCCACCCTTGCCATCAGGCCTTCCGAACGCAGGAGTCACCGTGAACATCGATCCTGTCCTTGCCCTGCACCTGCTGCATCGCTGCGCGCTCGGCACGCTCGCGACCCACGCGCGCGACCCGCAAGGCTTTCCCTATCCGACGGTCGTGCCGTTCGCACCCGATGCGAATCATCGGCCCGTGATTCTCGTGAGCGGCCTCGCCGAGCACACACGCAACCTCGCCGCCGATCCGCGCGCGGGCTTCCTGGTCGTCGACGCGCCGGACGGCGACGTGCTGAACGCCGAGCGCGCGACGCTGCTCGGCCGCTTCGTGCCGCTCGGCGACGCGCCGCATGTCGCCGCGCGCTACCTGCGCTACGAACCCGACGCCGCGCGCTATCTCGCGCTCGGCGATTTCACGTTCTGGGCGCTCGAGATCGAGCGGCTGCGCTATATCGGCGGATTCGGCCGGATGGGCTGGGTGGACGGCACCGGCCTCGATGCGCTGCCGCCGCTCGGGTTCGACGACGAACGGGCGCTGTGGGACGCATACGACTCGAGCGCTGCGCGCCGCGCCGGGCTCGACCTGCTCGGCGTCGACCGCCACGGCGCCGACTGGCGCTGCGACGGCCGCCGTGTGCGCACGCCGTTCGACCCGGTGCCCGGCGATGCCGGCGCGCTGCGCGAGCGGTTGATGGCCTGCGCGCGGGATGTGACGTGAGGCCGCGGATTCAGCTTTGTCTGTTTAGCGTCACGCGCCGTACGATTTTCGCAAACATGTCGCCGGATGAAAGCTTTGATTTTTCCGAATGCGGGTAATTGCGTATGTTGATAGACCTATTTCCGGATCGGTAATGTCCTAATCTCTATGCAAGCGCGTAAAAATTTGAGAAAAGGCCGTGGCCGGTCAAAATGACATGCGTGAATTACAATTGGTCTCGGGATTTTCGTGAATCCTGCTTCTATCAAATCTTTTTTGTGCTAATCTCTGCCTTCAAAATCCGAGGCACAAATATTTCATGAATGGTGAGCCGGCAGCAGATCGGCGCCATTGGTCATATCGAAAGGGAAACTATGTCTTCTTACAAGGACCTGCTGGCCCAGCGGGAGAAGCTGGAGAAGCAAATCGAAGAAGCGAAGTCGCGCGAATACGCCGAAGTGCTGAATGACGTGAAGCAGAAAATTGCCGACTACGGCTTTTCGCTCGCCGAACTCGGCCTCAGCCGCGCGAAGGCAGGCAAGGTCGGTCGTCCGCGCGCAGGCGTGGCAGCGAAGTACCGCGATCCGGAAACGGGCGCGACGTGGTCGGGCCGTGGTAAGCCGCCGCGCTGGATCGCCGGCAAGGACCGCGAACAGTTCTCGATTTAAACGATCGTTTAAATCATTGCCTGAAAAGAGCCGCGTATCCGTGCAGGAGCGCGGCTTTTTTGTATCGTGGGATCGGAATGTATGCGTTCTGTCATGAAAATGTCAGAAACGGCGCGTGAATGAAAATGCGACCCGTTCGCATAAGCGGTTGATTTAAATGGAAAATTTGGGGTTATCGGAATGCCCCGCGAGGGTCGTTTGGTAGAATTACGTATCCCAACCGATATCTCGTATTTCATGTCCACGTTTTCCGACGACGCACAAAGCGCAGATAAGCACGCGGTCGCGCGCAAGAGCACCCTCGTCAGTATCGTGCTGAATGTGGTGCTTGCGACGTTTCAGATCGTCGTCGGCGTGGTTGCGCATTCGCAGGCATTGATTGCCGATGGTATCCATTCGATTTCCGATTTGATCTCGGATTTTGTCGTACTGGTTGCGAATCGCCATAGTGGCGCATCGCCGGATGCCGATCACAATTACGGACACAGCCGCTACGAGACCGTCGCGTCGCTGTTTCTCGGCGCGATCCTGATCGCGGTCGGCATCGGCATGCTCTGGCGCGCCGGCAACCGTCTCGTGAATCTCGAAAACATCCCGGCCGTCCATTTTTCCGCGCTGGTCGTCGCGCTCACGGTGCTCGTGTCGAAAGAGGCGCTGTTCCGCTACATGCTGCGCGAGGCGCGGCGCGTGCGTTCGGCGATGCTCGTCGCGAACGCATGGCATGCGCGCTCGGATGCCGCATCGTCGCTCGTCGTCGCGATCGGCATCGTCGGCAGTCTCGCCGGCGTGCGGCTGCTCGACCCGATCGCCGCCGCGATCGTCGGCTTCATGGTCGCGCGCATGGGCTGGACGTTCGGCTATGACGCGCTGCAGGACCTGTCGGATCGCGCACTCGACACCACCGACACGGCCGAGATCCGCGCGCTGCTCGCCGCGACGCCGGGCGTGCGCGACGTGCACGACCTGCGCACGCGCAAGATGGGCGATGCGGCGCTCGTCGACGCGCACATCCTCGTCGATCCGATGATCTCCGTCTCCGAAGGGCATTACATCGCGGAAACCGCACGAGCGCGCGTGCTGCGCGACCCGCGCGTGCTCGACGCGCTGATCCACGTCGACCCCGAGAACGATGTGGCGCGCCGTCCGGCGCTCGCGCTGCCGCCGCGCGCCGAGATCGCGGCGCGGCTCGAGGCCGCGCTCGCGCAGCGCGGGCTGCATCCGGCCGCGATCAACCTGCACTACCTGAGTACGGGGCTCGAGATCGACGTGACGCTCGACGCCGGCGCGGGCGATACCGACGCGGCGCTGGCCGGCCGGCTCGATGTCGACGCGCTGAAGCGCCAGTTCGGCGCGCGCCGGATCGGCTTCACGCGCGGGCTGCCGGCGCAGGCGTGAGCGGCGCCCGCGACCGCGGGCCGCGCGTTACAGCGGCAGTTGCGTGTCGAACTTGATTTCGCGCAGCACGACGCTCGTGCGCACCTGCGACACGGCCGGGATCTTGAAGATCCGTTCGTGCAGGAAGACGTCGTAGGCCTTGATGTCGGGGGCGACGATCTTGAGGATGTAATCGGCTTCGCCCGTCGTGCTGTAGCACTCGGTGACTTCCGGGCAGGTCGCGATCTCGCGCTCGAACTGTTCGACGCCGCCTTCGTTGTGGCGGGTCAGGTGCACGTGCGCGAGCGCACAGACGTGCAGGCCGAGCTTCTCGCGATCGAGCAGCGCGGTGTAGCGCTGGATCACGCCGGACTGTTCCATGTCCTTGATGCGGCGCCAGCACGGCGTACTCGACAGGCCGACCTGGTCGGAGATTTCCTGCACGGAACGGCGCGCGTCGAGCTGCAACAGGCGAAGGATTTTTTGCGAAAAGGAATCGAGCGTCACCTGCGCCTCCATGCGGCAGCTACAACACGCTGAATGTTAGAGGCCCGGGAAAGGAAAGGCAATCTGGCGGCGCGCCGTTGAGCGAGATTCGCTAATTTGCCCGCGGATCCGTTGGGTTTTGTCCCGCTCCCGCCTGTTCCGACCGGTCGGTGTCGGCCACCGCGAGGCCCGCGAGCGCGGCTTGCTGGCGGCGCAGGTCGGCGAGCATGTTGCAGAACAGCGCGCCTTGCTCGATCGCGTCGTCGAGCGCGACGTGCGTGTGCGGATGATCGTCGAACCAGTGCTTCGGAAAGCGCGGCTTGATCGCCTTGCGGTACGGCAGGCCCGTCATCGCGAACGCGAGCGTCTTGATGTCGAGCGCCGACCACGAGAACGGGCAGCGTCCGGCGAAGTGCATCATGTACCAGAACATGAACGTGAAATCGAAGCCGGCCGGCATCGCGACGAACACCGGCTTGCCGGGCAGCGCCTCGACCCATTCGACGTACGCGACGAGCGCGGCCGCCGGCGCCTGCAGGTCGCGCCGGCACGCGGCCCACGCTTGCGGCTCCGTCTTCCACCACGCTTCCTGCACCGGATGGGCCTGCGCGCCGGGCAGCGTCTCGAGGTTCGCGGAGAACGTCGCGATCAGCTGCTTGTCCTCCGTATAGGCGGCCGACGCGAAGCTCAGCATCGAGTGCGGGCCGGGAATCGGCCCGTCGGCCTCGACGTCGGTGCTGACGTAGATTTCGGGGATGGCGGTCTGGTTCATCCGAACACCTTGTCGGACACGAACGGATTCGTGCGGCGCTCGTCGCCGAAGGTCGACACCGGGCCGTGGCCCGGCACGAACGTGACGTCGTCGCCGAGCGGCCACAGCTTCTCCTTGATCGAGCGCACGAGGTCCGCGTGGTTGCCGCGCGGGAAATCGGTGCGGCCGATCGAGCCGGCGAACAGCACGTCGCCGACGATCGCGACGCGATGCGCGCGGCTGAAGAACACGACGTGGCCGGGCGTGTGGCCGGGGCAGTGATAGACCTCGAGCGTCTCGTCGCCGAACTGCACGGTGTCGCCGTCGTTCAGCCAGTGGTCCGGCTCGAACGTTTCGGCGGCCGGGAAGCCGAAGCGCTGGCTCTGCATCGGCAGTTGCTCGATCCAGAAGCGCTCGTCTTCCTGCGGTCCCACGATCGGCACGCCGTAGTGCGTCGCGAGTGCCTTCGCGCCCGCGCAGTGATCGACGTGGCCGTGCGTGAGCAGCACCTTCTCGACCCGCACGTTCTGCCGCGCGATCTCCTGTTCGATCCGTTCGAGATCGCCGCCCGGATCGACGACGGCGGCGCGGCGGGTCTTTTCGCAGACGAGCAGCGAGCAGTTCTGCTGGAACGGCGTGACCGGAATGAGCGTGACTTTCATGGAGGCACCGCGGCGGTAAAAGGAGCGATTGTACCGGTCGCGCGCGCGGCATGCCGGCCCTGCGGTGCGGTGTCGGACGCCGCTCGTGCGGGCAATCCCGGAGCATCCCGATTGTTACAGCCATAGCGAGAATCAATGGTCCGGACGGGGGCCTTTTCGAGACAGGCTTTTGGTTTATGTATAATGCGCCCCATTGCGCGTGAATTTCACGCAATTCGCTGGTGTTTCGACCCCGTTAAACGGGGTGTCGGATTCACCGTCAAGCATCGACCGCCGGGGAGTCCGGCGGTGTATCCAGCACCGAGCATTCGGTGCTCACGTCTTGTCCGGCCGGGTGCTGCGCGCCCGTCTGCGGCCCTGCTGCCGCGCCGCCGGATGAGGCCTGTGCCGCCGTTCCTGTGCGTTGGCTGTACGCGACGCGCGCGAACCTGAAAGCCATGTTCGATGGCGGCATGTGGGGTCTGGTCAGGCTGCCGGGGACAGGTTGCGCCAGACGTGAAAACTAATCAGGACGGTTGCGGCAGAGACGAAAGCCGCGCCCATGCTAGCCGCCTGCTCGCGTAGCCGAGCGGGGCGTGCACGCATTTGCCGTCCGGGCCGCATATCTGCGTTGTTGAGCAGCGTTGTATCGGTGCGGCCCGAACCAGAAGGCGACACGTCGATGAATTTTCGATTTCCGACTCGATTCGGGACCATTGCTTTATTTTTTGCGCTGACGGGCTGTGCGGTGCCACCCAGCCAGACCACCGGCAGCGACAACCAGAAGAACGCGGCCAACAAGACGGCCGCGGCCGCGAAAGCGGATGACGACAAGCAGCAACTGAATTTCGATTCCGCGCTGGCATCGATGCCGGCTGCCGACAGCAAGGACGCGAAGAAGTCGTCGCTGGCGGACGCCGAGCCGATCGACGGCAAGGATGTGTCCGACTTCCGCCAGACGGGCCGGGCATCGTGGTACGGCCGGGATTTCCACGGCCGCCGCACCGCGAACGGCGAGCGCTTCAACATGAACGCGCTGACCGCCGCGCATCGTACGCTGCCGCTGTCGTCGTACATCAGGGTGACGAACGCGTCGACCGGCAAGTGGGTCGTCGTGAAGGTCAACGATCGCGGTCCGTACAAGCGCGGCCGCGTGCTCGACCTGTCGTATGCCGCTGCCCGGATGATCGGCCTCGTGCACGCCGGCACGGGCCGCGTGAAGATCGAAGGGCTGTCGCCGCAGGAAGCGCGCGAGGCACGCGACGAAATGTTGGCGTCGGTCTCGGCGAGGTAACGCGGCGGTTCGTCCGCCTACGCAAAAGGGCTGCCTTCGGGCAGCCCTTTTGCATTTCCGCGTGCCGGGAGGCAGAGGCCGTCCGTGCTCGCGCGTCAGCCTTCCTTCAGCACCAGCGCGCGCGCGTACAGCGCGTTGCGCGACGCGCCCGTCAGCGCGGCCGCGAGCTTCGCCGCGCTCTTCACCGGCACTTCTTCCAGCAGCAGCTTGAGCAGCGCGTCGTGCGCGGTGTCGTCGGCTTCGCCGCCGTCGGCCGGCGCGCCTTCCACGACCAGCACGAACTCGCCGCGCTGCCGGTTCGCATCGCCATCGAGCCAGCTCTGTCCTTCGGCCAGGGTGCCCTGGAACAGCTGCTCGTGTAGCTTGGTGAGCTCACGCGCAATCAGCAGCCGGCGCGCGGGGCCGAACACGTCGGCGAGGGCGGCGACGGTGTCCGCGATCCGGTGCGGCGCTTCGTAGAAGACCAGCGCGTACGGGTGCTGCACGAGCGCCTGCAGCGCGCTCGCACGCTGCTTCGCCTTCGGCGGCAGGAAGCCCGCGAACGTGAACGTGCCGGCCCAGTCGCCCGCCACGCTCAGCGCGGTCACGGCCGCGCTCGCGCCCGGCAGCGGAATCACCGCGAAGCCGGCCGCGCGCACGGCGTCGACGAGCCGCGCGCCCGGGTCCGAAATGCCGGGCGTGCCGGCGTCCGACACGTACGCGACGCGTTCGCCGGCGCGCAGCAGCTCGATCACGCGCAGCGCGGCTTCGCGTTCGTTGTGCTCGTGCACGGCGACGAGCGGCTTCGAGATGCCGTAGCGGGCCAGCAGCTGGCCCGTGTTGCGCGTGTCTTCGGCCGCGATGCGGTCGGCGAGGCCGAGCACGTGCAGCGCGCGCAGCGTGATGTCGGCGGTGTTGCCGATCGGCGTCGCGACCACGTAGAGCGCGGCGTCCGGGTAGTGCTGTGTTTGCGCGAGTTCGAGGAGGGCAGTCATGGCAGGCAATGCGCGCAATCGCGGCGCAAGCGGAACAAGGACGGCATTGTGCCACGCGGCGCCGGCCGCGCCGGGCGGCGAGCGCGGTTTGCCGCGCGGCGGCGGCAATTTTTCCGGCACGACGCGATCCAGGTCGGTCGGCGCGACGTTCGAGCAGCGCGCGCGGCAGTTCCTGGAGCGCCGCGGTCTCGCGTTCGTCGCGGCGAACGTGACGATGCGCGGCGGCGAACTCGACCTCGTGATGCGCACGCCCGACGGCACGCTCGTGTTCGTCGAGGTGCGCGCGCGGCGCAGCACGCGGCACGGCGGCGCGGCCGCGAGCATCGGCTGGCGCAAGCGGCGGCGTCTGGTCGCGGCCGCGCTTCATTTCTGGGTACGGCATGGCGCGGGGGCCGCGTGCCGTTTCGACGTCGTCGCGTTCGAGGCCGGCCGGCTCGAGTGGCTGCGCGATGCATTTCGTGCCGACGATGCGTAGCCGCGAGCTGTGACGAGATGTAAAGAGTTCTCGTCATACCCCCGGAGAGGGTGCCGGAGTGCGGTAAACTCGCCGCACCCATGACGTTGCGCGCGGTGTGCCCACGCGCCCAGTTCACCAGGAATCGATGTCAGTCGAACGTATTCAGCAACATTTCCGTGACAGCGCCGCGCTACACGCCGAAGCGGCCGACGCGCTGTCGCTGCCGATCGCAGCCGCGGTCGATGCGATGTTCGCCGCGCTGGCGAACGGCAACAAGATCGTCGCGTGCGGCGACGGCCCATCGGCCGCTGCCGCGCACTACCTCGCCGTGTCGCTCGTCGGCGGCTTCGAGCGCGAGCGCCCGGGCCTGCCCGCGATCGCGCTGGCCACCGATGCGTCGCAGGGCGGCCTCATGGGGGCATCCGCCGTCGACCAGCTGTTCGCGCAACAGGTGCGCGTGCTCGGGCAGACCGGCGACATCCTGCTGGTGCTCGACGCGAGCGGCGCGTCGCCGCGCGTGCTGGCCGCGATCGACGAGGCACACGAGCGCGAGATGACCGTCGTCGCGCTGACGGGTGGCGACGGCCAAGCCGTCGCGGCCGCGCTGTCCGATACCGATATTCCGATCAGCGTGCCCGCCTCGCGCGCGGCGCGCGTCCATGAAGTCCATCTGCTGACCATCCACTGCCTGTGCGACGGCATCGACGCGATGCTGCTGGGTGAGGATTGAACGAAGGAGAGCCGTCGATGAACCAAAGCCGCGTCAAACAGACGCTCGTCAGAACCACGTTGCTCGCCGCGCTGACGGCGGGCCTCGCGATGTCGCTGCAGGGTTGCGTGCTCGGCGTGCTGGGTGCGGCGGCCGGCGGCGGCGCGCTGATCGCGACCGATCGCCGCACGCTCGGCGCGCAGACCGAGGATCGCGAGATCCAGGTCAAGTCGCTCACGCAGATCAACAACGGGCTGCCGGACCAGTCGCACGTGAACGTGACGGTGTTCAACCGCCGCGTGCTGCTGACGGGCGAAGTGCCGAACGACGCATCGAAGCAGCGCGCCGAGGAAATCGTGCGCGGCATCAACAACGTGAACGGCATCGTCAACGAGCTGTCGGTCGAGCCGGCATCGTCGCTGTCGTCGCGCGCGAACGACTCGTATCTCGAAGGACGCGTGAAGTCCGAGTTCATCGCGACGAAGGGGCTGTCGGCGAACTACTACAAGGTCGTCAGCGAGCGCGGCAACATCTACCTGCTGGGTCTCGTGACGGTCGACGAAGGCAATCGCGGCGCGGATGCGGCGAGCCAGGTGCCGGGCGTCGAGAAGGTCGTGAAGGTGTTCCAGTACATCCAGCCGCAGGACGCGCAGGCATTGCAGGCCGCGTCGCCGAGCGGGGCATCCGGCGCGCAGCCCGCCGCCGCGCCCGCGGATGCCGCGACGGTCGGTGCCGTGCCCGATGCGTCGGTCCAGTCCACGCCGCTGCAACCGCCGGCGCCGATCTCGAATTCGTCGAGCGTGCATCCGGGTAACCCGAAGGCCACGCCGCAATGAAGTCGACGCAGATGAAGTTGAAGCAATGGATGGTGCAGGGCGCCGCGGCGGCCGCGCTCGCGGCCGGCGCGCTCGGCACGGCGCATGCGGACGTCGGCGACGGCCTGAAGGTCGCGCGCGGCAATGCCTGCATGGGCTGCCACGCAGTGGACCGCAAGCTCGTCGGTCCGTCGTTCAAGGACATCGCCGCGCGCTACAAGTCCGATCCGCAGGCCGTCGCGAAGCTGTCGAAGAAGGTGAAGGACGGCGGCTCCGGCGTGTGGGGCGCGATTCCGATGCCGGCACACCCGCGCATGAGCGACGCGGATCTGCGCGCCGTGGTCGAATGGGTGCTGGCCGGCGCGCCGTCGAAGTGACGCGTCGGGGTGACGGAACCCCTATTGCCAAGCGCGGAAATGCATGTGTATGATGGTCGTCTGTTGGGGCGGTAGCTCAGCTGGGAGAGCGTCGCGTTCGCAATGCGAAGGTCGGGAGTTCGATCCTCCTCCGCTCCACCAACGGATTCCGAAGGGCCCGGTCGCAAGACCGGGCCCTTTTGTTTTTCCGCGTGTCCCGCTCCGCCGCCGTCACCCCCGCCCGAAACTCGGCCGCTTCGGATCGTACGTCCAGCCCGGCACCAGATACCGCATCGCCATCGCATCGTCGCGCGCCGTGCCGCCGACCTCGCGATACAGCGCATGCGCGGCCTCGACCTGCGCCATGTCGAGCTCGATCCCGAGCCCCGGCCGCTCCGGCACGGCCACCTGGCCGCCGACGATCTCGAGCGGCTCGCGCGTGAGCCGCGCGTCGCCTTCCTGCCAGATCCAGTGCGTGTCGATCGCGGTGATCGTGCCGGGCGCCGCCGCGGCCGCTTGCGTGAACATCGCCAGCGACACGTCGAAGTGGTTGTTCGAGTGCGAACCCCACGTGAGCCCCCAGTCGCGGCACAGCTGCGCGAGCCGCACCGAGCCCTGCATCGTCCAGAAGTGCGGATCGGCGAGCGGGATGTCGACCGCCTGCAGCCGCACCGCATGATCCATCTGCCGCCAGTCGGTCGCGATCATGTTGGTCGCGGTCGGAATGCCGGTCGCGCGCCGGAACTCGGCCATCACCTCGCGGCCCGAATAACCGGCTTCCGGCCCGCACGGATCCTCCGCGTACGCGAGCAGATGACCTTGCCCGCGACACAGCGCGACCGCTTCGTCGAGCGACCACGCGCCGTTCGGGTCGAGCGTCGCGCGCGCGTCGGGAAAGCGCGCCTTGATCGCCGCGATCGCTTCCATCTCGTCCGCGCCGGCCATCACGCCGCCCTTCAGCTTGAAATCGGCGAAGCCGTAGCGCTCGACCGCGGCCTCGGCCTGCTGCGCGATCGCGGCCGGCGTGAGCGCGGCTTCGTTGCGCAGCCGGAACCACGGATCGGCGGCGTGCGTCTCGTCGCGATACGGCAGGTCGGTGCGGCGCCGCTCGCCGATGTAGAACAGGTACGCGAGCATCGGCACCGCGTCGCGCTGCTGGCCTTCGCCGAGCAGCGCCGCGACCGGCACGTCGAGATGCTGGCCGAGCAGGTCGAGCAGCGCGGCCTCGATCGCGGTGATCACGTTGTCGAGCCGCAGGTTGATCTCGTGCGGCTGGCGCAGCACGGCCGCCTCGCCGGCCGACGTCACTTCGTGCCGGATCGTCCGGCCGGCCGTCGCACCGGCGCCGGACAACGCCGCGCGCACCGCGTTGAGCGTCGCCTGGTAACGCCCGATCGACTGGCCGACCACGAGGCCGGTCATCCGCTCGAGCGCCTGGCGGATGCCTTCGCCGCCGGGCACTTCGCCGACGCCCGTGTGGCCGCTGCTGTCGTCGAGGATCACGAGGTTGCGCGTGAAATACGGCGCGTGCGCGCCGCACAGGTTCAGCAGCATGCTGTCGCGGCCGGCGACGGGGATCACCTGCATGCGCGTGACGCGCGGCGTGCCGGCACGGCGGGATTCGGACATCGGTTCGCTCCTGGTTCCGGTGATGCACGGGCCGCCGGACCCGCCGGCGCGGCCCGCGCCGTTCAGTTCAGCTCGACGCGGCGGATCTCGCCGACGACGAACAGGTAGCAGATCACGGCGACCAGCGCGTGCGCGACGACGTACACCAGCGCGCCGTTGAACGAGCCGCTGCGGTCGACGATATAGCCGATCGCGATCGGCGTGGTGATGCTGGAAAGATTGCCGCACGTGTTGAGCAGCGCGCCGCTCAGGCCGGCGATCTGGCGCGGCGCGGTGTCGGCGTTGACGGCCCAGCCGAGCGCGCCGAGCCCCTTGCCGAAGAACGACAGCGCCATGAACAGCACGACCAGCACGTGCGAATCGGTGTAGTTGCAGACGATCATCGACATCGACAGCAGCATGCCGATCACGATCGGCACCTTGCGCGCGACCGACAACGACTGGCCCTGCTTGAGCAGCGCGTCGGACACGATGCCGCCGAGAATCCCGCCGAGGAAGCCGCACACGGCGGGGATCGACGCGACGAGCCCCGCGTTGAGGATCGACATCCCGCGCGCCTGCACGAGATAGACGGGGAACCACGTGATGAAGAAGTAGGTGAGCGCGTTGATGCAGTACTGCGCGACGTACACGCCGACGAGCATCCGGTTCCTCAGCAGCGCCTTCACGTGACGCATCGACGGCCCGCCGTCGCGCGCGCCGGTCGCCTGGTCGATGTTGACGAGCGCGCCGCCTTCGGCGAGGTAGTCGAGCTCCGCATCGTTGATACGCGGGTGCGCCTTCGGGTCGTACATCGTGCGGTTCCACACCAGCACGAACGCGAAGCCGAGCACGCCCATCACCGCGAACACCGACTGCCAGCCGTACGCGTGCACGAGCCAGCCCATCAGCGGCGCGAACACGACGGTCGCCGCGTACTGCGCGGCATTGAAGATCGCCGACGCGGTGCCGCGCTCCGCGGCCGGGAACCAGGTGGACACGATCCGGCTGTTGGCCGGGAACGACGGCGCCTCGGCCGCGCCGACCAGGAAGCGCAATCCGAACAGCAGCGCGAACGCGGCCGCCCCGCCGAAGAAGCCGATGCCGCCCTGCAGCAGCGTGAACAGCGACCAGAAGAAGATGCTGAACGCATAGACGATGCGCGACCCGAAGCGGTCGAGCAGCCAGCCGCCCGGCAGTTGCGCGATCACGTACGACCAGCCGAACGCCGAGAAGATGAAGCCCATCTGCACGTGGCTCAGGTGCAGCGCGCGGGCCAGCGCCGGGCCCGCGATCGCGATCGCCGCGCGATCCGCGTAGTTGATCGTCGTGACCGCGAACAGCACGGTCAGCACGAGCCAGCGCACGCGGGTGCGCCGGGCCGTTGCCGACGCGGACGCCGGCAATGCGTGAAGCGGATTCATCAGTGTCTCCTCCGAAGGGCGGAAGGTGCCGTCGTGCGGCTGCGCGTCGGGTGCGCGCGTTTTTCGTGGCGGTGTTGCCGGCCTGAAGCCGGACGTTGGACGCCGATGCCTGGGGCACGGCGTCCGGATCATTCTGTCACGGCGAAATATGCGCTTTCATGCCAATTACTGACTTGATCGATTCAGGAATTGAATCGATTGGAGGCGGGCGCGAATTGTGGGCGCGAATCGCCGGAAGGCCCGCTCACGCGTGCGCGTCGTCCGGGGCGGCGCCATGGTGGGCCGCGACGTGTTCCGCGAGAAACTCGACCGCGGCGCGCACGCCAGGCAACTGGCCGCGCCGGTGCGGCATCAGCAGTGTGGTCGTGACGGTGCCGGCCCGCCAGCCGGGCAGCACGCGCACGAGCGCGCCCGACGCGAGCGCGGCGCCCGCGATCCAGTCGGGCAGGCATGCGATCCCGAGGCCGGCCGTCGCGGCCTGCAGCAGCAGCGTCGACTCGTCCGCCTGCATCCGGATGCGCGGGGCGACGTCGACGGTGTCGCCGGCGCGCTGCAGCCGCCATGGCTGAGGACCCGGATGAAGCCCGTCGTGCCGCGCGAGGTCGGTCGGCGCGTCCGGTGTGCCGGCACGCGCGAGATACGCCGGCGACGCGACGGCGACGATCGGCGACGTGGCCAGCGGCCGTTGCACGAGTGCGGAATCGGGGAGCGGCGCGAAATGACTGCGGACCGCGATGTCGAAGCCTTCCTGCGCGATGTCGACGAGCCGGTCGCTCGCGTGAATCTGCAGCAGCAGCTTCGGGTGCGCGATCGCCAGCGCCGGCAGGCATGGCGCGAGGATGTGCTGCGCCACCGGCACCGAACTCGTGATCCGCACGACGCCGGCCGGTTCGGCCGCCTGCCGCAGCACGGCGTCGCGCGCACTTTCGGCCTCGATCACCGCCGCGCGCGCATGCTCGAAGAATTCGGCGCCGACCGGCGTCAGCCGGAAGCTGCGCGACGTGCGATGCACGAGCCGCGCGCCGAGCGTGCGCTCGAGCTCGGCCACGCGCTTGCTGACCGTCGATTTCGGCAGGTCGAGCCGACGTGCGGCCGCCGACATGCTGCCCGCGTCGACCGCCTGTACGAAGAGGTAGAGATCGTTCAGATTCACTGTCAGCGTCCACCAGGAGAAACGACGGGTTTCGATTCTAGCGGCTACTGCGCGATCGTTCGTCATGGGAGCATGATTGCTCGATCAACTTCTGCGAAATCCCCATGTCTCCGATCCTTCTCTACGGCATTCCCGCCGGTTGCTCGTTCGGCTCGATCGTCGCGCTCGAATGGGCAGGCCGGCCTTACCGGCTGTCGCGCATCACGATGCCGGGCCTCGTGACGAGCGACGCGTTCCTCGCGCTGAACCCCGCCGCCGAGACGCCGGCGTTCGTGACCGCGAACGGCGACGTGCTGACCGAAAGCGTCGCGATCCTCGGCCATGTCGGCGCACAGGCGCTCGACAGCGGCCTCGCGTTCCGCCAGGGCAGCGCGGATTTCGACCGTCTGAACCGCATGCTCGCGTGGTTGAACACGACGTTCTTCAGCGCGTTCGGCGCGCTCTGGTACGTGTACGAACACGGCGCCGAAGGCGCCGAGAAAACCGTGCTGCAGGCATACGGTCGCGGCAAGGTGCTGAAGGCGCACCGTCACCTCGAAGCGCTGCTCGAGCGCGGCGACGGTCCGTGGCTGCTCGGCGCGCAACGCACGCTGGCCGACGCGTATTTCGCGGGAATCGCCCGCTGGGCCGACTATCACGCGGTGTTCGAGCAGGATGCGTTTCCGCGCGTCGCCGCGCTGCGCGCACGGCTTGCCGACGACGCCGGCGTGCAGTTCGCTCACGCGATCGAGGAAAACCGGCCGCTACCGGCGTCGTCGGCCTTCGAAGGGCATGTGTCGCTCGACGATGCGCTCGCCAGCGCGCGCGTGACCGCGATGCCGGCAGCGACGCCCTGAAGACCGGACAGCGCGCTCACCCGACGCGCGCACGGCGTCGGCAAATTTTTACCCGGGTGATATTGACATTCAATTTATACCCGGATAAAAATAGCGTCATTCCGATTTCTGCCCACGGGCGACCACGATGACGCTCTCCACACTTCTCCCTTCCTACACGGCGTTCGACGGCCACCGGCGCGTCGCGTCGGGCCCGCTCGCGGCGGTGGCGGTCGCGGTCCGGCAGGCGGCCGGCGACGCCATGTCCGGCACGATCGTGATCTTCGACGACGCGACCGGCCGCTCGATCGACCTCGACCTGCGCGGCACGGCGGACGATATCCGCGCGCGTTACGCGGCAGCGCCGGGCGATGCATCCGCGCCCGCCGCGGAGGGAGGCGGGGCGGGCGAACAACGCGGCCGCGGCCGTCCGAAGCTCGGCGTCGTCTCGCGCGAGGTCACGTTGCTGCCGCGTCACTGGGAGTGGCTCGCCGCGCAGCCGGGCGGCGCGTCCGTCGCGCTGCGCAAGCTCGTCGAGGACGCGCGGCGCACGCATGCGGCGGCCGACCGGCGCCGCGACGCGCAGGCGCGCGCCTATCACTTCATGTCCGCGATCGCGGGCAACTTGCCCGGTTTCGAGGAGGCCGCGCGCGCGCTGTATGCGAACGACCTGGCGCGGCTGGCCGAGTGGGTCGCCGGCTGGCCGGACGACGTGCGCGACCATGCGCTCGCACTGGCGCGCGGCGATCTGCCGCCGTCGACCGAAGACTGCTGAAGGAGCACACGACGCGATGACGACGTTCGATCTGAACCACGGCGCGATCGCGCCGGTCGCCGACGAAGCCGACCTCGTCGACCTGCGCGTGACCGGCACGATCCCGCGCGAACTCGACGGCACGCTGCTGCGCAACGGCCCGAATCCGCCGGGCGGCCGTTTCGAAGGCAACGACGTGCTGTCGTGGTGGCCGGAAGCGGCGATGCTGCACGCGATCGCGTTCGAACGCGGCCGCGCCGCGGGTTACCGGAACCGCTGGGCCCGCACGCGCCGCTGGGCCGATGTTCACGCGCCGGAGCAGGCGCCGCATCTGCCCGACACGAATCCGAACGTGAACGTGCTGCAGCACGCGGGCGAATTGCTCGCGCTGGCCGAAGGCGGCGCGCCGCTCGCGATCACGGCCGCGCTCGACACGCTCGGTGCGCCCGCGCGGCACGCGGCGTTCGGCGGCGCGATGACCGCGCATCCGAAGGTCGATCCGGTGACCGGCGAACTGATCCTGTTTCGCGCGGACTGGCGCGCGCCGTGGCTGCGCTACGGTGTCGCGGACGCGCAGGGCGTGCAGCGCGTCGACCTCGCGGTCGACGTGCGCGCGCCGTCGATGATGCACGACCTCGCGATCACCGAGACCCGCAGCCTGCTGCTCGACCTGAACGTGGGTTACGACTTCGCGATGCTGAAGCACGGGCACCGGATGCCGCTGCGCTGGCACGACGACCGCGACGCGCGGATCGGCGTGATGCCGCGCCACGGCGGCGACGTGCGCTGGTTCGGGATCGAGCCGTGCTTCGTCCAGCACGTGGTGAACGCGTACGACTGCGATGCGTCGTGCATCGTGCTCGATGCGGTGCGCTATCCGTGGTTCCTGCGGCTCGACGCGCGCACCGGCCGGTTCGCCGACAACCCGGTCGGCGAACTGTGGCGCTACGTGATCGATACCGCGAACGGGCTGGTCGACGAGGGGCCGCTCGCCGATGGCGGCATCGAGCTGCCGCGCATCAACGAAAGCCGGACCGGGCGCCGCTACCGTTACCTGTATGCGGCCGAGCAGCCGAACCACACCGAGATGCGCGGCGTGATGCGCTTCGATCACATGCGCGGCACGACGACGCGTTACGCGGTGCCGGCCGGCGACCAGAACGGCGAGCCGGTGTTCGTGCCGCGCCCGGGCGGCACCGACGAGGACGACGGCTGGCTGCTGGTGGTGGTCTACCGCGCGGCGACGGATACGAGCGACGTCGTGATCCTCGATGCGCGCGCGATCGACGCGGCGCCGGTCGCGACCGTGCACCTGCCGCGCCGCGTGCCGGCCGGGTTCCACGGCGCGTGGGTGCCGAGCGAGCGCCGCGCGTGAGCGGCCGCGCGCGTCACTGCGCGCGCAGCGCGTCGACGATGTTCAGCCGCGCGGCGCGCATCGCCGGCAGGAACCCGCCGACGAGCCCCATCACGAGCGAGAACAGCAGCGTCTTCACGACGATCGCGGGCGTCAGCACGAAACGGAACGACAGGTCGGAGAAAGTCTGGAAGTTGGTCGTCGAGAACGACGCGAACTCCATCAGCGACGCGCACGCGAGCCCCGCGACGCCGCCGACGAAGCCGAGCAGCAGCGCCTCCAGCAGGAACGCGGCAAGCACGTTCATGCGCTTGAAGCCGAGCGCGCGCAGCGTGCCGATCTCGGCGGTGCGGTTCGCGACCGATGCATACATCGTGATCATCGCGCCGATCATCGCAGCGATCGAGAAGATCGTCGACAGCGTGATGCCGAGGATGTTGATGAAGGTCGACAGCGCCTTCGACTGGTCGCCGTAAAACGTCTGCTCGCGCTTCGCTTCGTCGGTGAGGCGCGGGTCGACGTCGATGTCGGCCTTGAAGCGCGCGAAACCGTCGGCGCTCGGGACGCGCAGCACCATCGACGAATAGCTGGTGCGCCGGAACGACTGCATCAGCTGGTCGACGTCGCCCCAGATCTCCGAATCGAAGCCGCTGCCGCCCGCGTCGAAGATGCCGACGACGGTCCAGTCGCGCTGCGCGAAATGCAGGCGGTCGCCGAGCTGCGTGCCGCTGAAGCCTCTCGCGATCGCGCTGCCGACGACGATCTCCGACGAGCCCGGCGCGAACGTGCGGCCGGCGACCAGCTTCACGCGCGGGCGCAGCGCGAGGCCGGCCGGCGACACGCCGCGGATCACGACGTTGGACGGCTTGCCGGTCGACGTCTTCACGAGCGAGATCAGCACGACGGCCTCCTTCGACACCTGCGGCCGGCCGTCGGGGCCGAGCGCGACGGCCGGATGCATCTCGAGCGCGTTGGCCTGCTGGTGGTCGATCGCGCTCTGGATCTCGGTTTCCGCGCCCTTGCGGATCACCACGACGTTGTCGGGTTCGCCGGTCGACACGAGCGTCTGCGTGAGCCCCGCGTCGAGCATCTGCACGGTCGCGAACACGAAGATCACCAGCGCCATCCCGCCCGCGGTGAGCGCGGTGGTGAGCCGCCGGGTCCACAGGTTGCGCGCGATGTAGGTGAGCGGAATGGCCATCGATGCGCGCCTCTAGCCGATCGCCCGCAGGCCTTCGACCACGCGCACGCGTGCCGCCTGCCACGCCGGCACCAGCGCGGCCGCGAAGCCGACCGCGATCGAGCACGCGGCCTGCAGCGCCATCGTCCCGTCCGACACCCTGAACACCGGAAAGATGCCGCCCGCGGCCTGCTTGAAGAGGCTCGCGGCCGGCGGCGTCGCGAGCATCCCGAGCCCGCCGCCGACCACCGCGATCACGACCGATTCGCCGAACACGAGCAGCGCGAGAAAACCGGGGCCGAAGCCGAGCGCCTTCAGCGTCGCATATTCGGCGGTGCGTTCGCGCGCGCTCATCGCCATCGCGTTCGCCATCACGGCCATGATGATCAGGATCACCACGTACGACACGACGCGGATCGCCGCGATGATCTGGTTCGACATCGCGACGAAGCCGAGCTGGAACGCCTGTTCGGTCTCGGTCAGCGTTTCGGCGAGCGAGTTCCTGAACACCGCGTCGACGTTGCGCGCGATCGCGGCGCCGTCGTCCGGGTGCGCGACGCCGAGCACGAACACGCCGACCTGGTCGGCCTGCTTCGGCGTGCGCTTGCGCACCGTCTCGTTCAGGTAGTCCCAGTGGAACACCAGCTGGCGCGTGATCGTCGAGTCGTCGCGGCCGTCGAGAATGCCGCGCACGACGAAATCCCACGTGCCCGGATAGATCGTGCCCTTCAGCGGAATCACGTCGCCGACCTTGAAGCCGAACTGCGTCGCGAGCTGGCGCCCGACCAGGCAGCCGCGGCGGTCGCGGACGTAGTCGGCGCGCTGCTGCGCCGGGAGGATGAATTCCGGATACAGGTCGAGGTAGTTTTCCGACACCGCGAAGCTCGCGAAGAAGTTCTTCGGGTCGCGGTAGATGCCGCCGAACCAGTTCGAGCGGACCACGGCCGTCACGCCGTCGACGCCGCGGATCCGGTTCTCGTAGCTGACCGGCAGCGGGAACACGAGCGAGATCGCGTTGCGCGTGACGAGCCGGCCGCTCGACGCGGCGGCCGCGCCCGCGTACCACGCGTCGACGACGGTGTGCAGCAGCCCGAACGCCAGCACCGCGATGGTCAGCCCGAGCACGGTCAGCAGCGTGCGCAGCCGGTGCCGCAGCGCGTTGCGCGCGATCAGCTTGAACACCATCATCGTGCGCGCTCCCGTCCGTCAGACGGCGTGCCCATCGATCAACTCTCCTTTCTCCAGATGCACGAGCGACTGCGCGGCGGCAGCCGCGTGCGCATCGTGGGTCACCATGATGATCGTCTTGCCGAGCTCCGCGTTCATCCGCTGCAGCATCGCGAGCACGTCGGTGGCCGACGCGCGGTCGAGGTCGCCGGTCGGCTCGTCGGCGACGATCAGCACTGGGTCGGTGATCAACGCGCGCGCGATCGCGACGCGCTGCTGCTGGCCGCCCGACAGCTCGGACGGGTAATGGCTGGTCCGGTCGCCGAGATTCACCATGTCGAGCACCAGCTCGACGCGCTCGCGCCGTTCGCGGCGCGACAGGTGCGTGAGCATCAGCGGCAGCTCGACGTTCTCGAATGCGGTGAGCACCGGCATCAAGTTGTAGAACTGGAAGATGAAGCCGACGTTCGCCGCGCGCCATTCGGCCAGTTGCGCTTCCTCGAGCCGCGAGATGTCGAGGCCGCCCACGCGCAGCTCGCCGCTGTCGGGCCGGTCGATGCCGGCGACGAGATTGAGCAGCGTGCTCTTGCCGGAACCCGACGGCCCCATCAGCGCGACGAAGTCGCCTGCGCCGATGTCGAGCGTGATGTCGGTCAGCACCGGCACGACCTGGTTGCCGCGCCGGTACGACTTCGCGACGTGGCTGATCTCGACGAGGGGCGGCGAGGCGTCGTTCACGCGCGCCACGCTACTTCTTCGCGACGGCGACTTTCGCGCCGTCCTTCAGCTTCGCGCCCGGCGCGAGCACGACCGTGTCGCCGGGCTTCACGCCGCGGATCGCGACGAGTTCGCCGATCCGCGCGCCTCGGGTCACCGCCGTCGCACGCACCGTGTCGTCCTTCACGACGAACACGACCGGGCGGCCGTCGCGCTCGACCACCGCGCTCGCCTGCACGGCCGTCACCGGCTGCCGGTCCTGCGGCGACGCCGGCTTCGACAGGAACGCGATCTTCGCGCTCATGTCGGGCAGCACGCGCTCGTCGCGGTCGACGAAACGCACCTTCACCAGCACGGTCGCCTTCGAGCGGTCGACGGTCGGCACGATGCGCGACACGCGGCCCGCGAAGCGCATGTCGGGCAGCGCGTCGAGCTGGATCTCGCACGGCTGCTCCGCGCGGATCTTCGCGATGTTCGATTCGGCGACGTCGGCCTCGACTTCGAGCGTGTCCATGTCGGCGATCGTCACGACCGCGCCCTTGCTGTCCGACGCGGACGAGAACGGCGTGATGTTGTCGCCGACGTTCGCGTGCTTCGCGAGCACGATCCCGTCGAACGGCGCGCGGATCACCGTCTGGTCGACCGCGACCTGCGCGGCCTGCGCATTGGCTTCGGCGGACGCGATCGCGGCTTCGTCGCTGTTGACCGACGCGCGTGCCTTGTTCACGCGGGCCGTGTCGATGTCGAGCTGCGCGGCCGGCACCGCGCCCTTCGGCGCGAGCGCGGCGGTGCGGCGCAGCGCGATCTCCGCATCCTTCAGTTCTGCCCGCGCGACGCCGAGGTTCGCACGGGAGACCTGCGCCTGCGCGCGTGCCTGTGCTAGCGACGCCTGCACGTCGCGGCTTTCGAGCCGCGCGATGATCTCGTCCTTCTTCACGCGCGTGCCCTCGAGCACGCCGAGCCACTCGACGCGACCCTGGCCTTTCGACGCGACCGCCGCCTTGCGCTGCGGCACCACGTAGCCGGTCGCGTTGAGCTGGGTGTCGTTCTGGTACGGGTAGGCGGACGTGACGGAAGTCGTGTCGACCGTCGGCCGGCCGGTGAGCGCCAGCGCGGCGACGATCGCGACGATGACGAGCGCGGCGGCGACCGCGTAGCGGACCCACCGGCGCCGGCGTGGCGCGGGTGCGATCGGACGCCGGTCGATTTTCAGTTTGTCCAGATTGTGATCGGGCAATTTGGGCGCCTTGCGACGGCGGCGGTCTCGTGACCGGCCGCGTCCGGTTGGGACGGAAGGTGGCCAGTATAGCGTCGGGGCGACGGGCGCGAGAGCCGGTTTGTCGGACGATTGACGCAGGTCCCGGCGGCGCGTCGCGTGGGCGCGAAACCCGTGCCCCCCGGGGAAACCCGAACGATGCAAGCTGCATGTCAACTCGCCGCGCGGGCGATGCGTTATGGAGCCTGTGCGTCAGTATTTGCCGAGGCGGAAAGGCGAGAGCCGACCCGTCCGGCGGCGACCGGCAACCCGGCGCGACTGATGTTCCGATGCGGATGCCTCGCATCTCTTACCGGTACGTTTGACTTTTTCTCCGCTAAAGGAAGAACAATGAAGAAGACGCTCGCTTCGATCATGACCGCAGCATTCGCTCTCGCATCGGTTTCGGCATTCGCACAGGCGTCGGCGCCGGCAGCCGACACGTCGGCCGCTGCACCGGCACCGGCCAAGAAGGATCACAGCAAGCCGAAGCACCAGCTGAAGCAACACGGTTCGGCCAAGGGCAAGGCGAAGGCTGCAGCCGCTTCGGCCGCCGGCACGAACGACGCAGGCACGCAGAACTAAGCACGCTTCACCGGGCCGGCGCTGCCGGCCCCCTGTCGCGAAACCCCACACGCTTCGGCCTGCGGGGTTTTGTTTTTCTCAGGGGCGTCAGCCACGTCCGGAACGACGCAGGCGCGCAGAACTAAGCACGCTCCGCCGGGGGCGCCGCTGCCGGCCGGCCGTCGCGAAACCCCGCATGCTTCGGCCTGCGGGGTTTTGTTTTTTCAGGCGTCCGCGACGTCGAGGGCATCGGGCGGCGGCGCGCGCATCGCATCGACCACCGCGCGCATGCGCCGCCAGTGCGACCCTTCCCAGAACACGCGCCGGCACACGTCGCACGCGGCAAAGCGCCGGTGCCGCTGGCGCACGCCCGGCGGCACGCGCGGCGCGGCGTCCGCCGCATCGAGCGCGTGCAGCGGCGCGTTGCAGCGCAGGCACAGCCGGAACGGCCGCATGTGCGGCGCGAGATCGAGCCGCGCGAACAGCTCGCGCAGCTGCGCGTCCGGCTGCTGCGCATGCAGGTAGCAGCCGCGCACGACCGCGCGGCGCTTCAGCAGCTCGCGGTCGCGGGTCAGCACGATCCGGCCTTCGCGCGCGGCGAGCGCGACGAGTTCGTCGTCGCGGTAGTGGTTGTCGTAGCAGGTGTCGAAGCCGGCGAGGCGCAGCAGCTGCGCGAGGCCGCCGAGATGCGCGTCGGCGACGAAGCGCCAGCGGTCCGGTTGCGGCAGCGGCGAGGCGGCCGCCGGCCGCGCGCGCTCCGGATGGATGTCGACGCGGTCGCCGTCGCCGAGCGGCCGGTCGAGGGTGGCCGGTGCGCCGTTCACGCAGAGCCGGCCGATTTCCGTATGCGGGACGCCGAGTGCCTCGATCGCGTGCTTGACCGTCGCGTCGCGCGCAAACGCATGCGCGAACGCGCACTCGCGCTGCTCGCGCGCGAGAAACGCGTTCAGTTCGCCGTGGAAGCGGAAGGTCGCGGTCGCCATTGGCGCAGTATCGCACCGCGCACGGCCGGTCGCCGGGGGCTGCAGGCCGCCGCCATCTGTGTTTAACTCCCCGCTTCACGGGTCGAAGGAGCGGGGAAATGGATCTCGGATTTATCGGGCTGGGCGAAATGGGGCAGGCGATTGCGACGAACCTGCTGAAGGCGGGGCACGCCGTGCGGGTCTGGAACCGGTCGCGCGAGCGCGCCGAGCCGCTCGCCGCGCTGGGCGCGCAGATCGTCGCGACGCCGGCCGACGCGTTTCGCGGCGATGCCGTGTTCTCGATGCTCGCCGACGACGCGGCCGCGCGCGAAGTATTCGACGACGCGCTGCTCGCGCAGGCGCCGCGCGGCCTGATCCACGTGAACATGGCGACGGTGTCGGTCGCGCTCGCCGAGTCGCTCGCGCACGCGCATGCGTCGCGCGGCCTCGAGTACGTCGCCGCGCCCGTGATGGGGCGCCCGGACGTCGCGGCCGCCGCGCGCCTGACGATCATGGCCGGCGGCCCGGCCGAGGCGATCGACCGCGTGCAGCCGCTGTTCGACGCGATCGGCCAGAAGACCTGGCGGTTCGGCTCGCTGCCGCAGCATGCGAACGTCGCGAAGATCGCGGCGAATTTCACGCTCGCGTCGGCGATCGAGACGCTCGGCGAGGCGTCCGCGCTGCTCGGCGCGCACGGCGTCGCGATGCGCGATTTCCTCGACGTGATCACGAACAGCGTGTTCCCGGGGCCGGTCTACGCAGGCTACGGCGGGATGATCGCCGAGCGCAGCTACGAACCCGCGCGCTTCAAGGCGCGCCTCGGGCTGAAGGACGTGCGGCTCGCGCTGGAGGCCGGCGACGCGGCGTCGGTGCCGCTGCCGGTGGCGAGCGTCGTGCGCGACAGCCTGCTCGATGCGCTCGCGCACGGCGGCGGCGAACAGGACTTCGCGGTGCTCGGCGAAGTCGCGCTGCGCCGCGCGGGCCGCTGAGCCGACGCGGGACAAAAACGCCGCGCGCACGGCATAATCGACATTTCAATTCTCTTTCGGTCGGGGCGGTCATGAACCTGCATACGTGGTGGCTTTTCGTGGCGACGGTGTTCGTCGTGTCGGCGATTCCCGGTCCGAACATGCTGCTCGTGATGACGCACGGCGCGCAGCATGGGCTGCGCCGCTCGGCGTCGACGATGGCAGGCTGCCTGAGCGCGCTGGTGCTGATGCTCGCGGTGTCCGCGGCGGGGCTCGGGGCGGTGCTCGAGGCGTGGCCGGCGACGTTCGATGCGTTGCGCTTCGCGGGCGCCGCCTACCTGATCTACCTCGGCGTGAAGGCGTGGCGCGCACGCGTCGACGACGCGCCGGCCGCGGACGTCGATGCGGTTTCGCAAGGCACGTCGGCATCGCGCTGGGCGCTGTTCCGCAACGGTTTCCTGGTCGCGGGCAGCAACCCGAAGGCGATCCTGTTCGCGGCCGCGCTGCTGCCGCAGTTCATCAATGCAGCCGAGCCGACGCTGCCGCAGTTCTGCATCCTCGTCGTCACGTTCGCCGTGATCGAGGTCAGCTGGTATCTCGTCTACGCGTCGTTCGGCACGCGCATCGGCGCGACGCTGAAGAGCCAGAGCGTCGCGAAGGTGTTCAACCGGCTGACGGGCGGGATCTTCGTCGGCTTCGGCGCGATGATGGCGCTGGTCCGTCACTGATTTTGGCCAGCGCGGCCACGCGGCCCGCCGGACGCCCCGCGCCTCGTCAGAGGGCGGGGCGTTTTCATGTCCGGGCCCGCGTTACGCGCGCGGCCACGCCGCGGTGCCGCTCCGGCGCCCGCCCGACACGCCGAACGCCGCGGCCGCGCCCGCGAACGCGAAGCCGACGCCGCACACGGCGCTCCACCCGCCCCACGCCCATGCGTTGCCCGCCAGCGCCGCGCCGAGCGCGCCGCCGACGAAGAACAACCCGACGAACAGCCCGTTCAGCCGCCCGCGTGCGGCCGGGTTCAACAGGTTGATTTCCCGGCGGCCGATCGTCTGGTCGACGATCACGCCCGCGTCGAGCAGCGCCGCGCCGCCGGCGAGCAGCGCCAGCGCGACACCGCGATGCGCGTGCGCATCGAAGCCGAACCAGCCGGCGCCGGCGATGCCGAGCACGGTGAGCGCCGCGAGCATTGTCACGTGCGCGATGCGCTGCGCGGCCGGGCCGTGGCCACGATCGCCGGCGCGGCCGGCCAGCGGCGTGACGATCGCGCCGCTCGCGCCGGCGAACGCGAACAGCGCGATGCCGTGCAGGTCGAGGCCGAACGGCGGCTGCGCGAGCCGCAACCCGACGGCGGTCCAGAACGCGCTGAACGCGGCCATCGCGAGCGCGGCCGACAGCGCATGCCGGCGCAGCACCGCTTCGTCGGCCAGCAGCCGGCCCATCGACGCGAGCAGCGCGCGATAGCCGGCCGCAGCCGGCGGCACACGCGGCGGCAAGCGCAGCGCGAGCACTGCCGCAATCGCCGCGTTCGCGAGCGCGGCCAGCGCGTAGAACGCGCGCCAGCCGGCCGTGCCCGCGATCAGGCTGGCGAGCGGCCGTGACAGCAGGATGCCGAGCATCAGCCCGCTCATCACGTTGCCGACCGCGCGGCCGCGCTGCGCTTCGGGCGCCATCGACGCGGCCATCGGCACCAGCATCTGGATCACGCTCGACGCGGCGCCGGCGGCCAGCGTCGCGAGCAGGAAGACGGTGCCGGACCGCGTGAACGCCGGCAACGCGAGCGCGGCCGCACATGTGACGAGCGTCGCGACGATCAGCCGGCGGTTCTCGAACAGGTCGACGAGCGGCACGAGCAGCACGAGGCCGGCTGCGTAGCCGAGTTGCGGCAGCATCGCGACGAGGCCCGCGAGACCGGGCGGCAGGTGCAGGTCGGCGCTGATCGGGCCCGTCAACGGCTGCGCGGCGAACAGGTCCATCACGATCACGCCGACCGTCGCGGCGAAGAAGAGCGTCATGCCCGTGCTCAGCACGGGCGGTGCACCGCGCGCGGCGCGGCCGGGGGCGGGGCAGGAGTCGGCAGGGCAGTTCATCGGAAGCCTGGAGCGTCGAGCGAAGGAATCCCCATCGTAGGTGCCGGATGTTTATGCGACAATTGAAATATGTCTAACATGATTATGCGAGTTTGCTTTGAATACGCGTGATCTCCAGGCGTTCGTCGCGGTGGTCGACAGCGGGTCGATGGTCGCGGCCGCGGCGAAGCTCCATCTGACGCAGCCGGGCCTCACGCGACGCGTGCAGAACCTCGAGACGCTCCTGGGCATGCCGCTGCTCGAGCGGCAGAGCAAGCCGCTGAAGCCGACCGCCGCCGGGCGCGACGTCTATGCGCTCGCGCGCAACGTGCTGGGTGCGGTCGACGCATTGATGGCGGCCGGCGCGCCCGACAGCGAGCCGTCGGGCGAACTGCGCATCGGCGTGCCGCCGTTCCTGTCCGAGCTGGCGCTCGAGCGGCCGATCGACCGGCTGCGCGACGCGTTTCCGCGGCTGACGCTGCGCGTGACGGCCGGCTGGTCGCCGGCGCTCGTGCAGGGCATCGAGCGCGGCACGCTCGATGTCGCGGCGGTCATGGTGCCGGCCAGCGCGGCGTTGCCCGACACGCTGACGGCCACGCCGCTCGGCACGCAGCCGACGGTGCTGGTCGCCGCGCGCGATTTCCCGCTGCCGGCCGGCCCGCTGTCGCTCGACGTGCTGTCGGGTTTTCCGTGGGTGCTGAGCCAGGACGGCTGCGGGATGCGTTCGGCGCTGAGCCGTGCGCTCGGCGCCGCGGGGCTGCCGTTCGACGTCGCGGTCGAGGCGTTCGGCTCCAAGCTGCAGCTGTCGCTCGTCGCGCGCGGTGCCGGCATCGGGATTGCGTCGCCGAACGCACTGGCGCGCAGCAAGCATCGCGATGCGCTGAGGGTGGTGGAAACGGCGGGGCTGGAAACGCGGATCAACGTGTGGATCGTGCACGGCGCGCTGCCGGGCCGCCTGACGCGGCCGGTCGCGCTGCTGCGCGACACGCTGGGCGAGGTGCTCGACCGGGAGAACGGGAGGGGGTCGGATTCGAACTAGCGATCTAGAGTGCGCATTCGAGGGAAAATCCTTATTTTCTCTACGGAAATGTTGCAATGCGGAAACTGATTCGCTATAGTTACACCTGTCTCCTCCATGTCTCCTCTGATATGGATTCAGCCCGCCTCTTAGGCGGGCTTTTTTTTGCCCGCGTTTTTTGCGCGGGCCGTCCATTCATTCTCCGTCCTCCATCGCCGGCATCAGAACTTGTAGGTCATCCCGACGTAGCTGATGATCGGGTCGGCCTTCAGGTCCGATTTCGACTCGGAGAGCACCGTGCCGTCGGCCGCCTTGATCGTCACCGTCGACGTCGTCTTCAGCGGGATGTAGGTCACCGACGCGACCAGCCCGAAATGCTCGGTCATGTTGTACTGCAGGCCCGCGTTGAATACCGGCTGCCATGACGACGACGCCTTCGCTTCAACCGATGTCGTACCCGGCTTGCCCGCGCCCGCGGCGAGAATCGCGCCGAGGTTGTCCTGCGTCTGCTTGATGAAGTTCGTGTTGAGTTGCAGGTCGCTGAACCAGTTGTACGAAACGCCGAGGCCAAGGAACGGCCGGAACTTCGCGGTCGCCGCCCCGAAGTAGTACTGCAGGATCGCCGCCGGGCTCCACTGCCGCACGCTCTTCACGATCGGGTTCACCGAGGCGAGGCCGATGTTCTGCGTGCCGAGCGCGCCGGCCGGGCCGGGCGGCTTGATCGTGCCTTGACCCGACACCTTGAACACCGGCGGCACGCCCGCCACCGACGTGACCGCGATGTGGTCGGTCAGGAAGTGGCTGACCGTCAGGCCGACCGTGTCGGCGCCGCTCGTACGCAGCCCGGTGCCCGGCGACGTGAACGACGGCGGCAGCCGCAGCGGTGTGTTGATCGGCGTCGGCGCGACGTTGGTCGTCATCGGCGTGCTGCTCTGCTGAGGCATCACGTGGAACCAGCCCAGCGTGACGACGTTGCTGCCGGCGCTCTGCGCGTGCGCCGCGAGCGGCGCCAGGGCGGCGGCGCCGGCCGCCGCGCAGAGAAGGGTCTTCTTCATCACGGCTTCCTCCGCTTACTGGACGAACGCGCCGATCGTGAAATACGGCGTCGAACCCGCGTTGTCGAGGAAACCGAACACGCCACCCGTGAAGATGAACTTCCCGGTCGGCGACGTGCTGCCCGAACCCGTGTGGATCGTCGTGACCGTGCCCGGCACCTTCTGCGTGTAGTCCAGGTCGAGCGGGGTCGCGAGCGAGGCCTGCGACGGCTGGAACGGATCGAGCAGCGTGGCCTGGTTGTTGATCAGCGCGGTGGTCCGGTAGTCGAACTGGCTGTCGACGCCGATGTATTCGCCGTTTTGCGACCCGGCCGCGATCGCGGTCTGCGGCGCGAGGATCGAGATGCTCGATTCGTCGTCGGCGGTCAGGCCCGGCACACCGTTGCTGTCGGGCGTCGGGTTCGGGTTCGCGACACCCGTGCGCACGAGGATCGGCACCAGCTGGTTGCGCAGTTTGCCGACGATCATGAAGCCCTTGCCTTGCGGCGTCGCCGACAGCGTCGGGCTCAGCTGGCTCCGGTAGTTGTTGCTCTGGAACGCGCCGCTGCCGTCGGCCGACTGCACGAAGTTCGTGCCCTGCTGCATGCACGCGCCGCCGGCGAACTGGCCGGTCGTGTCGCACTTGGTCCACGTGCCGTCCGCGTTGATCGTCACCTTCGCATCGATCGATGCCGGCGCGAATTTCTGCGACGGCACTTCGCCGAAGCCGATGTGGCTGTACGTGCCCGCGACCTTCGTGATGTCGGTTTCGATCGACGAGAAGCCGATGAACGGGTAGTACGGGAATTTCGTGTCGGGCACCGCGGCCTGGCCGAGCACGCCGTCGAACTGGATCTCCTTGCCGGGAATCGTGCCGCCCGCGACACCGAAGCCGACGAAGATGCGCGCCGGACGCGACGCGTCGAGGCTCGCGCCGTTCAGGCGGAATGCGCACTGGTTCAGCTTGTTGGTCGGCAGCATCGTTTCCTGCGTGAGCGTGCCGCTGTCGACGGTGCCCGCGCGGGTCGGCGTGACGGTGCCGGTCTTTTGCGGCACCGGCGATTCGACATAGGTGACCTGCCAGGTCATCTTGGTCGTGTCGAGCTGGACCTTGGCCAGTTCGCCGCTGCCCGCGCCGCCGGTGTACACGGTGTTGTAGTCGAGCGTGGCGGGGCAGAGCCGGTCTTCGACGAGCGGGGGCGGGTTATCGCCGCCGCCACCGCCGCATGCGGAAAGAAGGGGGGCGGCAAGGGCCGCCGCGAGAACGAGGTTGCGCTTCATGTTGCTCCTCCAGATTTGTCTTGTCGGGCGGCCGGCTCCCTGTCGGCCGCTTCTGTTGCTTGTGCTCGTGCTGCTGCGCCGTGCCGGGCGCCGTCGTTGCGTGCCTTCCCTGCATCCCGCGGCGGCGCACCGGCCGCCGCGTCCTCGATCGCTACTTGCTGATCTGTGCGCCCACGCCGAAGTACGGTGTCGACGACGTGCTCGAGTTCGCCGACGTCGACGTGACGCCGCCGTTCACCGTGCCCTGGATCAGCGCCGCGTACAGGCCGCCCGTCGCGATTACCACGCCCGATGCGGACGGATAGGTCGCACCGTTCGCCGGCGTCGTCGTCGTGTTCAGCAGGCCCGGCGTTCCCTGACCGTAGTCGAGCGTGAAGGCGTCTTCCTCGGCCTGCGTGGTCGGGTTGATGAACGACGCGTTGCTACCGCGGATCAGTGCCGCCGTGTACTTGAAGTTCGAATCCGCGCCCGCGTAGCCGCCGTCGATCGCGCCCGACTGGATCGCCGTTGCCTTGCCGAGCACCGCGATGCCCGATTCGTCGTCGACCTTGGCGTCGGTGTGCAGCGCGAGGTCGGTGCCCAGATACACGTAGCCGGTGCGGACCACCACCGGCACGGTCGCGCCGTTGAGCTGACCGATCACCATGTGCGCGGTCGCCGACTTGCCGGTCGTGCCGACGATCGGCAGCGCCGTCTGCGGCAGGATCTGCGGTGCCTTCGTGCTGTCGAGGTAGCCGCCGTTCGCGGTGTTGACGGTCCACGGATCGCCGGTCGTCTGGCAGCCCCCCGCACTCGTCGACGTGCACGCGCCGTTCGCATCGAACGTCTCGCTCGAATTCGTGCCCTTCGTCGCGTAGTTGCCCGACGGCACGAGGTGGTAGAGCAGCGCGTTGTAGGTGCCCGGCAGCTTCGTGAGGTCGGTCGTCGTGTTCGCGAAGCCGAGGAACGGGTAGAAGTCGAAGTGGCGGTTCGGCACCTGGCCGACGTTCTTGTAGATCGGGACGCCGGCGACGGTGATCGTCAGCCCGTCGTACTGCACCGTCGCGCCGGGGATGCCGCCGCCCGCGACGCCCATGCCGACCAGCAGCATCGGCGGGTTCGCCTGGTTGAAGTCGGCGGCCGTCGAATAGGTCGAGCCGTTCGGTGCCTTCCCCGAACCCGGCGTGAAGACGAACGCGCAGCGCGTCTGCTCCGCGGTCGGCAGCGCGCCGGTCGGCGGGTGGATGACCTTGCCGGTGATCGTGGTGCCGGCGCGGCTCGGCGTGACCGTGCCGGTCGCGAGCGGAATCGGCGATTCGAGCCACTTGAGCGTGTACGTCATCGCGACCGCGTCGATGTTGACGCTGACGATCTCGCCGCTGCCGGCGCCGCCGAGGTAGGTGCTCTTCACGATGTCGGCATCGGCCGGGCACAGCGCGCCGTTGACGGGCTGCGACGGCGGCGGCCCTTGCGTGCCGCAGCTCGATCCGGAACATTGAGGGGCCTCGATCGGCGCGGGCGAGCCGCCGTCTCCTCCCCCACAGGCAATCAGGAAAGGGGCGATGGCAAAGGCCGTTGCCACCCCCTTTGATAAGGCGTGCGACATGCCGCTGTCTCCAATCGTTTAATTGTGCGAGCTAATGTCGCTGCCAGGATTTTTGCTGTCAATTGATGAACTCGTCTAAAAAAGACGATTGAAACAACGCGCGCGCGATGAATCCTTGCGGGATAGCGCTTTCAGTAAGAATTAAAACGCGCGGAGGGCGCTGGAGTGCTGCCGGAGTGGGGCGGCTGCCACGCATGGACGGCGCTCGAGGCCTTCACGCGTATAACGGCAGCGTTTAAAGCGGCGATATCCGGTTTATCCCTATTCGGGATTGACTGGAGAAAGGGGTAAATTAATTTGCCGGCAATTACGCAACGGAAAGCTTGTAAATATTTGTAAATGCGTGATCCGGATTTTTGATTTATTGCTTGATGCGGGCAAATAAAAAGCCGGCCAGCGGCCGGCTTTGCATCGCATGCAAGTTGAATCAGCGCTTGAGGCCTGCATCCTCGGCGGCGCCGATGTTGAGGTTCATGCACTGGATCGCGGCGCCCGATGCGCCCTTGCCCAGGTTGTCGAGGCGCGCGACCGTGACGAAGCGCTCCTCGTTGCCGAACACGAACAGGTCGACGCGGTTCGTGTCGTTGTTCGCCTGCACGTCGAAGAAGCCGCTGTCGAGATTCGCATCCGCGTTGAACGGCGCGACGCGCACGAACGGCTCGTCCGCGTAGTACTCGGCGAACACGCGCTGCACGTCCTGCGGCGTCGCGCGCTTCGCGAGCTGTTCGGGCGAGAAGTAGGTCGTCACGGCCAGGCCTTTCAGGAACGGCCCGACGATCGGCGTGAAGATCGGCGCGTGCGCGAGGCCCGTGTGCGCGGCCATTTCCGGCAGGTGCTTGTGCGCCAGCGCGAGCGCGTACGGACGCGGGCTCGCGAGCTTGCCGCCCGGCGCTGCGTTTTCGTATTCGGCGATCATCGACTTGCCGCCGCCGCTGTAGCCGGTGATCGAGTAGCTGTGCGCGGAGAAGGTCGGCGCGACGATGCCGGCATCCACGAGCGGACGCATCGCGAGCACGAAGGCCGACGCGTGGCAGCCCGGTACGGCGATGCGTTTCGACGTGCGAATCTTCTCGCGCTGCGCGCGGGTCAGTTCCGGCAGGCCGTATGCCCAGTCGGCGCTCGTGCGGAACGCGGTGCTCGCGTCGATCAGCGTCGTGTTCGGGTTCTCGACCAGCGATGCCGATTCGCGCGATGCGACGTCCGGCAGGCACAGGAACGTGACGTCCGATGCATTGATCAGGCGGCGGCGCTCGTCGACGTCCTTGCGCTTCGCTTCATCGATGCGCAGGATCTCGATGTCGCTGCGCGCCGACAGGTATTCGAAGATCTTGAGGCCGGTCGTACCTTCCTGGCCGTCGACAAAAACTTTGGTGCTCATTTCGCTCTCACTGAATGAAACGGGAGCCGCGGCGCCCTGAAACCGCCATTTTAAGACGTCATCCGGCGGGCCTGCACCGCACGGGGCGAAAAAAAGACGGCCCGCGGGCCGTCTTGTGTCCCTGTCACGCGCCTGCGCCGCGTTGCCGTGTCACCGGCGGCGCGAGCGCTCGCGCGTGCCGCCGCGTTCAGCGGCCGCCGGCCAGCCAGCGGGCGGTCGCTTCGGCGACGCGCCGCCCGAACGCCTTCGCGGTCTCGAGGTCGCCGGGCAGCGGGCCCTCGTCGGGCGTCGCGTCCGCCGGCGACTGTGCGAGCAGGCCCGTGAAGCCGCCGACGTAGTTGATGTCGTTGCGGGTGGCCGCCTTCGAGTTGGCCGGCATCATGCCCGTGCCGACCCACACCATCCCATGTTGCATCGCCAGCGTGACGAAATACTGAATCGTCGAGAACTTGTCGCCGTTCATCGTCGCGGAGTTCGTGAAGCCCGCGGCGATCTTGTCCTTCCATTTCTGCGTGAACCACGGTTTCGACGTGGCATCGGCGAACTGCTTGAACTGCGCGGACGGGCCGCCCATGTAGGTCGGCGCGCCGAAGACGATCGCGTCCGCCGCATCGAGCGCGGCCCAGCCCGCGTCGTCGAGCTCGCCGACGGCGATCAGGCGTGCGGTGGCGCCGGCGTCCTGCGCGCCTGCATGGACGGCGTCGGCCAGTTTCTGCGTGTGACCGTAGCCGCTGTGATAGACGATGACGATGTTCGACATGAAGCGTTCTCCGGAAGGGGACGAAACGGCGGGCACCGCGGCCAGCCGCGTCACGCGCCGCGGTCGGGCGGCGCGACGGATGCGCGGCGGGATGCCGCGACCGGTGCCGCCGAGTCTAGCAAGCCGAAATGACTGGAGAAAAGCGCGCGGGCGGCGCACAGAAATTCGCAGGCGCGGACAATCGCGACCGGCGACCGGCGACCGGCGACCGGCGACCGGCGACCGGCGACCGGCGACCGGCGACCGGCGACCGGCGACCGGCGACCGGCAACCGGCAACCGGCAACCGGCAACCGGCAACCGGCAACCGGAGACCGGCGACCGGAGATCGGCAATCGGCAATCGGCAATCGGCAATCGGCGACGGGCGACGGGCGACGGGCGACGGGCGGTCGGCGATACACGCCACACGCCTCACGGCGGACACGCGAGCGCTTACTGCCCGTAAGTGACCGTGAGCTGTGCGGTGCCGATCGTCAGCGTGCCGATCTCGTGCTCGAACATCGGGGCGGGGCGTCCTTGCCCGATGCGCAGGTCCGTGCCCTTCAGCGCGTAGACGGTGATCACGTAGCGGTGCGGCTTGCCGGGCGGCGGGCACGGGCCGCCGTAGCCGTCGATCCCGAAGTCGTTGCGTGCCTCGCTCGCACCGATGCGACGCAGGAAGCCCGACGCGCTCGCGTCGGCCGGCAGGCTCGTGACGCTCGCCGGGATGCCGGCGACGGCCCAGTGCCACCAGCCGTGCCCCGGTGCATCGGGATCGAAGATCGTGATCGCGTAGCCGCGCGTGCCGGGCGGCGGGTTGCGCCACCTGAGCTGCGGCGAACGGTTGTCGCCCTTGCAGTCGCCGCGGTCGAACACGTTCGCGGCGCCGACGCGCCCGCCGGGCGTCAGCTCGTCGCTCGACACGGTGAACGGGCCTTCCGCGCGCGCGGGCAGGGTGGTAAACGCGGCGCACGCGGCGGCGGCGCAGAGCAGGACGGCGATGAACGGAGACGAACGACCCGGGGACGCAGGCGAAGTGATCCGGCGATCCACACGCATATGGCGCTTCTCCCGTCACGTGGGCCGGGCCGATGCTCCCGGCATTGTTGGCGTTGTGCGTTGCCCGCGCAGCTGATGGCGACGATGGATCAAGTCTAGCATTAGGGTTCGATGAGCGATGCATGCCGCGGCCCGCGATTCGGGCGGCCGCGATGCCGATCGACGGACGAAAAAAAACCGCTCGCGGCCAGGCGAGCGGTTTTTTCAGCCAGGGTGCCGGCTGCGTGCCGGCCCGGCGTTACTCCTTCGGGGCCGTCGCGCCGCCGTGCGCGGCCGACCACTCGGCCGGCGCGTGCAGGAACTTCTCGACTTCGTCGAGCGTCTTGGTCTCGAAGTAGCCCGACGCCTTCGCGACGCGCAGCACGTCCCACCAGGTCGCCAGCGCGTGCAGGTCGACGTCGATGTCCTTCAGGACCGACACGCTTTCCTTGAAGATGTTGTAGTGGAACAGCACGAAGCAGTGGTTCACCGTCGCGCCCGCGGTGCGCAGCGCGTTGACGAAGTTGATCTTGCTGCGGCTGTCGGTCGTCAGGTCTTCCACCAGCAGCACGCGCGAGCCTTCTTCCAGATGACCCTCGATCTGCGCGTTGCGGCCGAAGCCCTTCGGTTTCTTGCGCACGTACTGCATCGGCACCATCATGCGGTCCGCGAGCCATGCCGCGAACGGGATGCCGGCCGTCTCGCCGCCTGCCACCGAGTCGATCTGCTCGAAGCCGACGTCGCGCATGATCGTCGTTTCCGCCATTTCCATCAGCGCACGACGCACGCGCGGATACGAGATCAGCTTGCGGCAGTCGATGTAGACGGGGCTTGCCCAGCCGGACGTGAAGATGAACGGTTTTTCGGCGTTGAAGTGCACCGCCTGCACTTCGAGCAGGATTTTGGCGGTCGTATCCGAGATCGACTGACGATCGTAGCCTGTCATGGGCATTCCTTGGGTGATGAGCGAAGAGCGGGCGCGGGCCCGGTGGCGCAGCAAGGGGAACCTGCCCGAGGGGCCGGGGTGCGATCGACGGACCCATCGGGCCAACAATCGCATCGCTGCGCGCGTAGCCCGCTATTTTACCCGATTCAGGCCGGTTTTCGGCGGAATTCGCGCAGGTTCGACGTGCGGCTCGCCACCGGTGAAACAAACGGGGCACGACCAGCCCGATGCTGATGGCGAGGATGCCGCGCTGCACCAACAGGCGGCATTTAGGGGGTGTACACTAGGCGACCCTTAGAAATCGTTCAGTACTTTGTACTTTTCTCTTGCCACCCGCCAAGGTTCGATGGCGTGCCGACCCGGCGCGTCGCGTGCCGTCTCGCAGTCGACCACCCCCTCGATTCAAGCAGACGCGGCCCAAGGTGCTGTGTACTGAACCGTCAAAAATTTCGCATGTCTCTCGCAGGTCAATCATGGACGAACAACTGAAGCAGGCCGCTCTCGCTTATCACCTTAACCCGAAACCCGGCAAGATTTCGGTCACCCCGACCAAGCCGCTGTCGAACCAGCTCGATCTGTCGCTCGCGTATTCGCCGGGCGTCGCCGCGGCGTGCGAGGCGATCCACGCCGATCCGCTCGACGCGCAGAAGTACACGTCGCGCGGCAACCTCGTCGGCGTCATCACGAACGGCACGGCGGTGCTGGGCCTCGGCAACATCGGCCCGCTGGCCGCGAAGCCGGTGATGGAAGGCAAGGGCTGCCTGTTCAAGAAGTTCGCGGGCATCGACGTGTTCGACATCGAACTGTCCGAGTCCGACCCCGACAAGCTCGTCGAGGCGATCGCGATGCTCGAGCCGACGCTCGGCGGCATCAACCTCGAGGACATCAAGGCGCCGGAATGCTTCTACATCGAGCAGAAGCTGCGCGAGCGCATGAAGATCCCCGTCTTCCACGACGACCAGCACGGCACCGCGATCATCGCGTCGGCCGCGATCCTGAACGGCCTGAAGGTCGTCGGCAAGAAGCTGTCCGAAGTGAAGCTCGTGTGTTCCGGCGCGGGCGCGGCAGCGATCGCTTGTCTGGACCTGCTGGTGAACCTGGGTCTCACGAAGTCGAACATCCTCGTCGCCGATTCGAAGGGCGTGATCTACGAAGGGCGCGGCAACCTCGACCCGTCGAAGCAGCGCTATGCGGCGACCACCGACGCGCGCACGCTCGCCGACGCGATCGTCGGCGCGGACGTGTTCCTCGGCTGCTCGAGCGCGGGCGTGCTGAAGCAGGACATGGTCAAGACGATGGGCGAGCGCCCGCTGATCCTGGCGCTCGCGAACCCGGAGCCGGAAATTCGCCCGGAAGACGCGAAGGCCGTGCGCCCCGACGCGATCGTCGCGACCGGCCGTTCGGACTACCCGAACCAGGTCAACAACGTGCTGTGCTTCCCGTTCATCTTCCGCGGCGCGCTCGACGTCGGCGCGACGACGATCACGGAAGAAATGAAGCTCGCGTGCGTGCGCGCGATCGCCGAGCTGGCGCAGGAAACCGACCAGAGCGAGGAAGTCGCGAAGGCGTATGAAGGCCACTCGCTCGAGTTCGGGCCGGACTACCTGATTCCGAAGCCGTTCGATCCGCGCCTGATCATCAAGATCGCGCCGGCCGTCGCGCAAGCCGCGATGGATTCGGGCGTCGCCACGCGTCCGATCCAGGACATGGACGCATACCGCGAGCAACTCGGCGCGACCGTCTACCGCACCGGCATGGTGATGCGCCCGGTGTTCGCGACCGCGAAGACGAAGCAGGCGCGCATCGTGTTCGCCGAGGGCGAGGACGAGCGCGTGCTGCGCGCCGCGCAGTTTGTGCTGCAGGAAAAGATCGCGAAGCCGATCATCGTCGGCCGTCCGTCGGTCGTCGAGATGCGCTTGCAGAAGATCGGCTCGAAGCTGAAGGCCGGCGTCGACTTCGAGATCGTGAATCCGGAAGACGACACGCGCTACCACCGCTACTGGCAGGCGTACCACGAGATCGGCGCGCGTGACGGCGTCACGCCGGAAGTCGCGAAGGCCGCGCTGCGCAAGTTCAACACGCTGATCGGCGCGATGCTCGTGCACCTGGGCGACGCGGACGGCATGATCTGCGGGATGATCGACACGTACCACACGCACCTGAAGTTCATCGAGCAGGTGCTGGGCCGTGCGCAGGGCGCCGAGCACTACGCGGCAATGAACCTGCTGATGCTGCCGGGCCGCAACCTGTTCCTGTGCGACACGTACGTGAACGAAGTGCCGAGCGCAGAACAGCTCGCCGACATGACGATCCAGGCGGCCGCCGAGATCGAGCGTTTCGGCATCGCGCCGAAGGCCGCGCTGCTGTCGAACTCGAACTTCGGCAGCGCGCCGTCGGCATCGTCGCGCCGCATGGCCGAGGCCCGCAAGCTGATCAGCGAGCGTGCGCCGAACCTCGAAGTCGACGGCGAAATGCACGGTGACGCGGCGCTGTCGGAAGCGGTCCGCAAGGCCGCGTTCCCGGGCACGACGCTGTCGGGCGAAGCGAACCTGCTGATCATGCCGAACGTCGAAGCGGCGAACATCGCGTACAACCTGCTGAAGATGGTCGGCGGCGAAGGCGTGACGGTCGGCCCATTCCTGCTCGGCGCCGCGAAGCCGGTCCACATCCTGACGCCGGCCGCGACCGTGCGCCGGATCATCAACATGACGGCAGTGGCCGCCGCGAACGCGAACACGAAGTAAGTTCGCGCCCGCGTGCGCCGCGCGTCATGCGCGGCGCAATGAAAAACGCCACGGAACCTGCGTTCCGTGGCGTTTTTTTTATGCACTGCCGTGGGCGAGGCTACGCGGCGGCGGGCGTCCCGACCGCGAACACCCGCCGCGCGCCGTCACGCGACCTGCTGATGCGACTGGCCGCCCGTCGGCGAACGCCACTTCGCGAGCAGCGTGTCCCACTTCTGGCGTACCGCGCGCAGGTTGTTCTCCTTCACGTGGCCGTAGCCGCGAATGCCGTCCGGCAGCGCCGCGAGCTCGAGCGCGAGCGGCCGGTTGGCCGCGTTCAGCTTGCCCAGCACTTCGCCGATCAGCGCTTCGTACTCGCTGATCAGCGCGCGCTCGGTGCGGCGCTCCGCGGTGCGGCCGAACGGGTCGAGCCCCGTGCCGCGCAGGAACTTCGCCTTCGCGAGCAGCCGGAACGCCGACAGCATCCACGGGCCGTACGCCTTCTTCACGAGATGGCCGTGTGCGTCCGTTTTCGCGAACAGCGGCGGCGCGAGGTGGAACTTCAGTTTCCAGTCGCCTTCGAACTGCGACGACAGGCGCGCGAGGAACGCGGGATCGGACTGCAGCCGTGCGACCTCGTACTCGTCCTTGTACGCCATCAGCTTGAACAGGTTGCGCGCGACCGCTTCGGTCAACGGCTCCTGCACGGCGTCGCCGTCCGCCAGCGCGCGTTCGGCCGCCCGCACCGTGTCGACGAAGGCCGCATAGCGCGATGCGTACGCGGCGTTCTGGTACGCGGTGAGGAACTCCACGCGCTTCGCGATCAGTGCGTCGACCGCCTTCTTCGTGTGCAGTGCGATCACCGTGGCGCCCTGCGCCGGGCGGGCGTCGCCGGCCGCGGCCTGCTTCACGCTCGCGAGGTCGTGCGCGGCGCGGCGGCCCCAGTCGAACGCCGCGCGGTTCTTCTCGACCGACACCGCGTTCAGCTCGATCGCGCGTTCGAGCGACGCGAGCGTGAGCGGCAGCCAGCCCTTCTGCCACGCGTAGCCGAGCACGAACGGGTTCGTGTAGATCGCGTCGCCGAGCAGCGCGACCGCGAAGCGGTTCGCGTCGATGAAGTCGACGGCTTCACCGGCTGCCGCGCGGATGTCGTTCTCCGCGGACAGGCCAGGGAACGCCCAGTTCGGGTTCTTGATGAACTCGGCGGTCGGCGTCTGCGCGCTGTTGACGACCACGCGCGTCGCGTCGTGCCGCATCCGCGACGTGCATTCGTCGCCGGCCGTGACGATCGCGTCGCAGCCGATCACGAGGTCGGCTTCGCCCATCGCGATCCGCGTCGCGTGGATGTCGGTCGGCGCGTGCGAGATCTGCACGTGGCTCATCACGGCGCCGCCCTTCTGCGCGAGGCCGGTCACGTCGAGCACGGTCACGCCCTTGTTCTCCAGGTGCGCGGCCATCCCGAGCAGCGCGCCGATCGTGACCACGCCCGTGCCGCCGACGCCCGTGACGAGCACGCCGTACGCACGGTCGATCGCCGGCAGCGTCGGCTCCGGAATCGGCGGCAGCGCGCCGCCGTCGACCGACACGGCCTTCGGCTTCTTCAGCTGGCCGCCTTCGACCGTGACGAAGCTCGGGCAGAAGCCCTTCACGCACGAGAAGTCCTTGTTGCAGCTCGACTGGTTGATCTGGCGCTTCGTGCCGAATTCCGTTTCGAGCGGCTCGACCGACAGGCAGTTCGACTTCACCGAGCAGTCGCCGCAGCCTTCGCACACCGCGTCGTTGATCACGACGCGCTTCGCCGGATCCGGATACGTGCCGCGCTTGCGGCGGCGGCGCTTCTCGGTCGCGCAGGTCTGGTCGTAGATCAGGATCGTCGTGCCTTCGATCTCGCGCAGCTCGCGCTGCACGTCGTCGAGCTGGTCGCGGTGATGGATCGTCACGCCCGGTGCGAGCAGGGCCTTCTGGCTGTCGTACTTCTCCGGCTCGTCGGTGACGATCACGATCTTCTTCGCGCCTTCGGACGCGAGCTGGTGCGTGATCTGCGGCACCGTCAGCACGCCGTCGACCGGCTGGCCGCCCGTCATCGCCACCGCATCGTTGTAGAGGATCTTGTAGGTGATGTTCGCCTTCGACGAGATCGCCGCGCGCACCGCCAGCAGGCCCGAGTGGAAATAAGTGCCGTCGCCGAGGTTCGCGAACACGTGTTTCTCGTCGGTGAACGGTGCCTGGCCGATCCACGGCACGCCTTCGCCGCCCATCTGGCTGAAGGTGCTCGTGCTGCGGTCCATCCACACCGTCATGTAGTGGCAGCCGATCCCGGCGATCGCGCGCGAGCCCTCCGGCACGTTGGTCGACGTGTTGTGCGGGCAGCCCGAGCAGAACCACGGCTTGCGCTCGGTCTGCACGTGCGGCTTCGCGAGCGCCATTTCCTTCGCGTTGATCACCGCGAGCCGCGCGGCGATGCGCGCGCGCACGTCGGACGGCAGCTCGAACTTCTCGAGGCGCGTCGCGATCGCCTTCGCGATGATCGCGGGCGACAGTTCGTAGTGCGCGGGCAGCAGCCAGTTGCCCATCGGCACCGACCATTCGCCGCCGGCGCCGTCCTTCTCGTCGAACTTGCCGAACACGCGCGGGCGCTGCGCATCGGGCCAGTTGTACAGCTCTTCCTTGATCGCGTATTCGAGGATCTGGCGCTTTTCCTCGACGACGAGGATTTCGTCGAGGCCGCGCGCGAACGCCTGCGCGCCCTGCGCTTCGAGCGGCCACACGCAGCCGACCTTGTACAGGCGGATGCCGATCCGCGCACAGGTTTCATCGTCGAGGCCGAGGTCGGTCAGCGCCTGGCGCACGTCGAGGTATGCCTTGCCGCCCGTCATGATCCCGAAGCGCGCATTCGGCGAGTCGATCTCGATCCGGTCGAGCTTGTTCGCGCGCACATAGGCGAGCGCCGCGTACCACTTGTAGTCGAGCAGCCGTGCTTCCTGCACGAGCGGCGGGTCCGGCCAGCGGATGTTCAGGCCGCCTTCCGGCACGATGAAGTCGGTCGGCAGCACGATCTCGGTGCGATGCGGGTCGATGTCGACCGACGCCGACGATTCGACCACGTCCGTCACGCACTTCAGCGCGACCCACAGGCCCGAGTAGCGGCTCATCGCCCAGCCGTGCAGGCCGAAGTCGAGATATTCCTGCACGTTGGACGGGAACAGCACCGGTAGCCCGCAGGCCTTGAAGATGTGTTCGGACTGGTGCGCGAGCGTCGACGATTTCGCCGCGTGGTCGTCGCCGGCGAGCACGAGCACGCCGCCGTGCTTCGACGAGCCGGCCGAGTTCGCGTGCTTGAAGACGTCGCCGGTGCGGTCGACACCCGGGCCCTTGCCGTACCACATGCCGAACACGCCGTCGTGCTTCGCGCCGGGGTACAGGTTGACCTGCTGCGAGCCCCACACGGCGGTGGCGGCGAGATCTTCGTTGAGGCCGGGCTGAAAGACGATCTGGTGGGCCGCCAAGTGCTGCTTGGCTTTCCAGAGCGACAGATCGAGGCCGCCGAGCGGCGAGCCGCGGTAGCCCGAAATGAAACCAGCCGTATTGAGGCCGGCGGCGCGGTCGCGTTCCTGCTGCAGCATCGGCAGGCGCACGAGCGCCTGGATGCCGCTCATATACGCGCGGCCGCGTTCGAGCGTGTATTTGTCGTCAAGCGTGACGGACTTCAGCGCGGCTTCGAGCGATGCGCGTTGGCCTGCGTCTAGCGGGGCATTCATTAACAGTCTCCTCCACCCAGTTTGGGATCACCAAAGCTTCGATTGCGTCGACGTCTTGTGAACGTGTCGGCAGTGGCCGGCATATTGGCCGGTTTTAAGTGATGGTAGCACTGGGATAAACCCGCCGACCACCGGCCGGCGTGCCGCGGCGCGCCGACGAAATGGCGCGACGATGCGTTACATCATGTAAAGGCATGTAAAGCCGCGCCCATCATCGGACAAATGCCGTTAATCTTGTCGGCCTGCCGGAGGTGCCCGGTCGCGTCGGCTCGTTTCGACGCAACCGGGGAGGCGCCGGCAGTTTTACAGGAGGTGCAATGAACACACGTCATATCCAGAGTTTCCTGATCGTGTCCGCCGCGTTCTTCGCGATGACCGGCCCGGTGCACGCGCGCGGCGCGAGCGCACTGGCGGCAGCCGGCGCGCAGATGCGTCAGATCGCGCCGGCGCAGGATGCCGACGCACAGCCGGCGGCCGCGCGTGCGGTCGTGTCGAAGGCGAACGTGCGTTGATCCGTTCGCGCGGCCGCAGGGCCGCGCCGGAACGACGAAAGGGCGGGAATCGCAGGATTCCCGCCCTTTTTCCTTGTGCCGCCGATGTTCGCGCGGACGCCCGGGCCAGCCGGGGTCCGCGCGGCCTTCTGCGTCAGGCCTTGTCCTGGACCACGCCGCGGCGGATCTGGTCGAGCTCGATCGATTCGAACAGCGCCTTGAAGTTGCCTTCGCCGAAGCCCTGGTTGCCCTTGCGCTGGATGATCTCGAAGAAGATCGGGCCGATCTGGTTCTCGGTGAAGATCTGCAGCAGCAGGTCGTCGCGGGCGCCGTCGATCAGGATCTTGCGCTTCTTCAGCTCGTCCAGCGATTCGCCGTGGTTCGGCACGCGGCGGTCGACCAGCTCGTAATACGTGTCGATCGTGTCGAGCAGCTTCACTTCCTTGCCGCGCAGGCCGTCGACCGCGCCGTAGATGTCGTTCGTGCCGAGCGCGATGTGCTGGATGCCTTCGCCGTGATAGGCGTCGAGGTATTCCTGGATCTGGCCGGCCGTGTCCGAGCCTTCCTCGTTGATCGGAATCCGGATCTTGCCGCACGGCGACGTCATCGCCTTCGACTTCACGCCCGTCACCTTGCCTTCGATGTCGAAATAGCGCACTTCGCGGAAGTTGAACAGCCGCTCGTAGAACTCGGCCCATTCCTGCATGCGGCCGCGATGCACGTTGTGCGTCAGGTGGTCGATGTAGGTGAGGCCGTGGCCGACCGGGTTCGGGTTCGCGCCGGCGATCGGTTCGAAGTCGACGTCATAGATGCTGATGTCGCCGATCGCGCCCGGTTGCGCGCCGTTCTTGCCGCGCCAGCGGTCGACGAAATAGATCAGCGAATCGCCGATGCCCTTGATCGCCGGGATGTTCAGCTCCATCGGGCCCGTCTTGTTGTCGAAGCCCCACGCGCCGAGTTCGAGCGCGTGCTGGTAAGCCTTCGCGGCGTCCTGCACGCGAAATGCGATCGCGCAGATCGACGGGCCGTGCAGGCGCGCGAAGCGCTGCGCGAACGAATCGGGCTCGGCGTTGATGATGAAGTTGATGTCGCCCTGGCGGTAGACCGTCACGTCCTTGTGACGATGGCGCGCGATCGCGGTGAAACCCATCCGTTCGAACAGTTGTCCGAGCGCTTTCGGATCCGGCGCGGTGTATTCGATGAATTCGAAGCCGTCGGTGCCGACGGGGTTGTCCCAGTTGGGGATCTGCATGTCGTGTCTCCTGTGCGGGGCGATCGGCCGGCGCGACGTGCGCGTGTGCGGCCCGGTTCGATGTCGAACGCGGCGCACGTGTCGGCGTGCGCAACGAATCGGTACGTGCGACAAAGTGTAGCGGGCGGGCGCGAGCGAAAACTTGCGAACTTAATCGTCCGTGCCTACGATGGCGCAATTTCCAGTCTGGAAATAATCAACGGAGGGCAGAAAATGGCGCAAGCCGAATTGGATGCCATCGACCGACGGATTCTGGCGATTCTTCAGGAGAACGGCCGCCTGTCGAACCAGGAGATCGCCGAGCGCGTGAACCTGTCGCCGAGCCCGTGCCTGCGGCGGATCCGGCGGCTCGAGGAGATCGGCGTGATCACCGGCTACGTCGCGCTGCTCGATCCGCAGAAGCTCGGGCTCGACCTGCTGGCGTACGTGAGCGTGCGGCTCGAGAAGCGTGGTGGCCTGGCGCCGGTCCGTGCCGACGAGACGTCGGCGCGCGCGGGCGCGACCCACGCGGAACTGTTCCGCGCGGCCGTGCAGACCTGGCCGGAAGTGGTCGCGTGCCATGCGATGACGGGCGACATGGATTACCTGCTTCGCGTGCAGGTCGAGGACATGGCGCACTTCTCCCGCTTCGTGCAGGAGCACTTGCTGCACCATCCGTCGGTGATCGACGTGAAGACGAGCTTCTCGCTCGAGTGCTTCAAGGAGACGACGGCGTTGCCGATCCGCTCGGTGCGCTAGTGCGCGGCGGGGGAAGGCGAGAAGGAAGGGAAGGCCGGGCGCCCCGCAGGGCAGCCCGGTCGGCCGATGTTATGCCGTCAGCGCGGCAGGCATCAGCGATTCGATGAACTTCGACGTGCGGTGTGCCTGGCGCTTGAGCGCGTAGTCGAACACCGCGGCCTGTTCCTGCAGCATCTCGGCGAGGATCGTCGCGTGGTCGGCTGGCGGCAGCGACAGGTACGCATCGGCTTCGCCGTACGCGTATTCGATCCGCATCCCGGATTTCTTCGCGATGTGCATCATCGTCGCGTTGCGCGACAGGCAATGCATGTACAGCATCGTCACGCGGGTATTGCGGCTGCGGATCGCCGCGCGCTCGAACAGCTTCGAGCCGACGCCACGTCCGCGGGCGCTTTCGAGCACCGACACGCCGAATTCGGCCGTGCGCTTGTCGCCTTCCGCGGGCAGATACGCCAGGTGGCCGACGCCGATCAGTTCGAGCCCATGGTCGAACACGCCGAACACCGTGTCGCGACCGAAGTCGATCGTACGGACATAGTTCTCGATCACGTGATCGGGCACCATCTGGCCGAAGCGCAGCAGGCGGTCCTCTTCGTTGAGCGAGAGAAAGTGGGTGAGCATTCGCTCACGGTCTTTGGAAGCCAGTTCCCTGACGAGAACCGGCGCAGTCCCGGCGTGGCCGACAGCATCGGCACGGCGGTCGAGTTGCGTGTTCATCGTGGGTTCCTCAGTCTGTAGCCGCACAAGCAGCTTGTGCAATGCAACAGCATTTTACCCGAGCGGGTTGGGGAAAACCCGTATTTGACGTTATTTGTGCCGAGGGCGAATTCTAAATCCGCTTAGTTCATTCGCTATCTATTTGATTTATAAGCGATTTAAAATTCATCACATGAAATGCGCGGCGGCCTGTCGCAGTGTACCCGCCGCGCAACGCATGCTGCTGCGCGGCAATCACGCGCCGGACGACAGCCCGTGCTCCATCAGGTCGATCACCTGCTCGGCGAAGTCGCGGTAGCCGAGGCGGCCCCCCGGCTTGAGCCATGTGAACGTCCAGTTGATCATCCCGAACACCATCATCGTGACCGACGTCTGGTTTTCCTTCGAGATCCGGTCCGGATAGGCGCGCGCGAGCTGGCGCGCGAATGCCGCGACGATGTCGCGCTGGCGGTCGAGCACGATTTCGCGCTGGGCGTCCTCGAGATACTTCACGTCGTTGAGCAGCGCGACATGGCGGCTGTGCGACGTCTCGTACTCGGCGAGGAACGCGCGCACCAGCTCGGCGAACGCGTCGCGTTCGCTGAGGCCGCGCCGCTGGCTCGCACCTTCGACCTCGGCGATGATCAGCATCAACCGCTTCGTGTAGCGGTCGAGCAGGTCGAACAGGATCGCTTCCTTGCTCTCGTAATAGTGATAGAGACGTGCCTTCGACGTGCCGCTCGCGGTCGCGAGATCGGACATCGACGTGCTCGGGTAGCTCGTCTGCGCGAATTTCTCGGCGGCGAGATCGAGGATCTGCTCGCGCTGGGATTCGTGGTCGGGCGCTCGGGTACGGGCCATGGTCGAATGCGAAAGAGTAGCGTTAGCGAGGCGCGGCGGGCGCGCGCACCTGCGTGGAAGAAAGGGCGGCCGGCGCGTCGTCCTGCAGCTCGAGCCGGCCGGCTGCCGCGAGTTCGCGGCAGCGCCACCAGGCGATCGAGTCGCTGACGAACAGCCCGCCGCGGTCGGCGCCGGCCATGATGCCGCCGACGACGCGTCGCGCGGGCAGCCAGCCGGTTTCCGCGTGCGCGACGATCAGCGCGTCGAGGTCCGCGTATTGGCCGCTCTTGATGGTGTTGCTGACCCAGTACCGCAACTCGGCATTCAGGTGCTTCGCCTCCTGCCATTCGAGTGCGAGGCGGCCGATGCGCAGCACCGAGATCGGTGCGGCCAGCGGCCGTTTGCGCGCGAGCGCCGCCGGCGAGAACATCCCGGTCGAACAGGCCTGGTCGGTGCGGGTCAGCGCCGCGCGCTGCGGCGCGTCGAGGTCCGCGGCCGACAGCCGCACCTCGTTCAGGCGCTGCGGCACGTTGCGCAGGTGATAGGCGACGCGGCGCAGCAGCAGCTTGTCGCCGACGCTCGGCGCGTGCCAGACGACCACCTGGCCCGTCTCGGTCGCGAGCTGGTCGAGGCGGTCGAATTCGCCTTCGATTTCCGCGTTCCAGTCGGGAATCGCGTCGCCGAGCACGCGCTGCCAGAAGGCGGCGCGCGTGTCGGGCGTCTCGTCGGCGCCCTTCAGCGGACCGACCGCGAGATCGTCGAGCAATCCGACGACGCGCTCGTCGCGTCCGGCTTGCGCGAGGGCCTCGCGCAGCGACGCGGCGGCGGTGCCGCCCTGAATCACGTGAATGGTACTCATCGGTCTGTCGTCAACAAAAGAAAACCGCCGGCCGGGCGGACGTGAAGACGTCCAGCCGGCCGGCGGCCCCTAGTGTAAGCGAGATGTGTGACGACGAGAAACCGGCGCGGCGCGCCGGCGCGACGCCGCTCAACGCTCGTCGAAGCTCACGACGACCTTGTCGCTGATCGGGTGGCATTGGCACGTGAGCACGAAGCCGTCCTTCACTTCGTGTTCCTCGAGCGTGTAGTTCTTCTCCATCCGGACCTCGCCTTCGACGACCTTCGCCCGGCACGTGCAGCACACGCCGCCCTTGCACGCGTACGGCAGCGCGAGGCCCGCGCGCAGGCCGACGTCGAGCAGGCTCACGCCTTCGTACGGCAGGCGCAGCTTGCGTTTCTTGCCGTCGAGCACGATTTCGAGGTCGGCAGCCGGCGTCTGGTCGGTGATCTCGACGACGGGCGCGCCTGCCTGCGGCAGCGGCGTGCCGAAGCGTTCGACGTGCACTTTCGCCTGCGGCACGCCGGCTGCCTTCAGCGCGGCTTCGGCCGCGTCCATCATCGGCGCCGGGCCGCAGATGAACGCTTCGTCGATTGCGTCGGCCGGCGTCAGCGTCGCGAGGAATTCCGCGCATTTCGCCTGGTCGAGCACACCGTTGAACAGCTCGACGTCCTGCAGGTCGTCCGACAGCACGTGATACAGGACGAAGCGGCTCATGTAGCGGTTCTTCAGGTCCTCGAGTTCCTCCGCGAACATGATCGCGTCGACGCTGCGGTTGCCGTAGATCAGCGTGAACGTGCTGCGCGGTTCGAGTTCGAGCGTCGTCTTCACGATCGCGAGCACCGGCGTGATGCCCGACCCGCCGGAGAACGCGACGTACTGCTTGCCGTGGTCCGCGTTCAGATGCGTGAAGAAGCGGCCGTCCGGTGTCATCACGTCGATCGTGTGACCCGGCTGCAGCGTGTCGAACGCGAAGTTCGAGAAACGGCCGCCGCGCACGCGCTTGATGCCGATGCGCAGTTCGCCGTCGCGGTCGTAGTCGGTCGTGCCGACGCAGATCGAGTACGACCGGCGCGTTTCCTCGCCGTCGATGTGGGTCTTCAGCGTGACGAACTGGCCCTGCGTGAAGCGATACGCGTCGCGCAGCTCGGGCGGCACGTCGAAGGAGACGGTAACGGCGTCGGCGGTCTCGGGCCGCACGTCGCGGATACGCAGCGGGTGAAATTGCGGGGTTGACGACCCCCGCCGGGCCGCCCCAACGGGGGCGTCGGCCCCCTCGGGGGGCAGCGAATGAAGAGAGCGTGGGGGCTGTTTCATTTCAGTAAGGTTTGAAGTAGTCGAAGGGTTCGCGGCAGTCGACGCAGCGATACAGCGCCTTGCAGGCCGTGGACGCGAATTGCGCGAGGCGCTCGGTGTTGGCTGACCCGCAGCGCGGGCACACGGGCGCCGCGACGGGGCGCGGCACGAAACGCACGACGTTTTCCCGCGGCGCGGCGCTGCCGCACTGGCCGACGGGCGGCGCGATCCCGTACGCGCGCAGCTTGTCGCGCGCTTCCTGCGTGATCCAGTCGGTCGTCCACGCGGGGGCGAGCACCGTCTCGATCCGGTGCGGCGGCAGGTCGGCGGCTTGCATTGCCGCGGCGATGTCCTCGGCGATCTGCGACATCGCCGGGCAGCCGGAGTAGGTCGGCGTGATCACGACTTCGAGCTGGCCGTCGTCCGCGCGACGGACGTCGCGCAGGATGCCGAGCTCGCGGATCGACACGACCGGAATCTCGGGATCGGGCACGGCTTCGAGCACGTCCCACGCGCGCGCGAGCAACGGATCGTTGCGGTGCGCGGCGGGCATCGGGTCGGCGGGGGCGGCGGTCTGGACGGACATCGTCGGGCTCCGTTGGGGCGGCGGGTTACCAGGTCGCGCCAGGGTGCTGGCGCGCGAGGCTCTGCATTTCCGCGAGCAGGTAGCCCATGTGCTCCGAGTGCTCGCCCTGCTTGCCGGTGCTAACGTGCTGCACGGGCGCCGGCAGGGTGAGCGTCGCTTCCGCGAGCGCTTCGTCCACGTCCGCGCGCCATGCAGCTTCGAGCGCGGCCGGTGCCGGGCCGACGCCCGATGCGCAGACCGCGTCGTCGATCGCGTCGGCCGCGAAGCATTCGCGCGTGTACGGAATCAGGTAGTCCAGCGCGGCCTGAGCGCGGCGATGCGATTCGTCGGTGCCGTCGCCGAGGCGCACCAGCCATTCGCGCGCGTGCTGCACGTGATAGCGGGTCTCCTTCACCGATTTTGCGGCGATCGCGGCCAGTTGCGCGTCCGTCGACGTTTCGAGCGCGGTCCACACGTGCAGCATCAGCGTCGCGTAGAGGAAGTTGCGCACGATCGTCACCGCGTAATCCTTGTCGGCGTGCGCGGTGCCGGCGATCGGGCCGTAGTGCGGCAGCTCGGCGAGCGTGAAGTTCGCGAACTCGCGCTCCGTGCGGAAGTACGCGTAATCGTCTTCCGTCTTCGTCGCGCCGTTCAGCTGGCGCTCGAGTTCGGCTGCGTGCGTATACAGCATGCGGGCCTGGCCGATGAGGTCGAGGCTCATGTTGGTGAGCGCGATGTCTTCCTCGAGGATCGGGCCGTGGCCGCACCACTCGGCGTTGCGCTGACCGAGGATCAGCGCGTTGTCCGCGAGGCGCAGCACGTAGGAGAGGTGTTCGGGCGTGATCGTCATGGCGCGGGCGTTACATGTGGTTGACTTCGTCGGGCAGCGTGTAGAACGTCGGGTGACGGTAGATCTTGTCGCCCGCCGGTTCGAACAGCTCGGCCTTCTCGGCCGGATCCGACGCGGTGATCGCCGACGACGGCACCACCCAGATGCTCACGCCTTCCTGGCGGCGCGTGTAGACGTCGCGCGCCATGCGCAGCGCCATCGACGCGTCGGCCGCGTGCAGGCTGCCGCAATGCTTGTGGTCGAGGCCTTGCTTGCTGCGCACGAACACTTCCCAGATCGGCCATTCCTTGTTCATCACTCTCTCCTGAATCCTGTATTCGATGGTCGCCGCTCAGGCGGCGTGCTGTTCGGCGCGGGCGCGGCGCTTCGCCTCGTGCGCGAGCGCGGCTTCGCGCACCCATGCGCCGTCGTCGTGCGCTTTCACGCGGGTCGCGAGGCGTTCCTTGTTGCACGGGCCGTCGCCGTTGACGACGCGCCAGAATTCGTCCCAGTCGATCGCGCCGTAGTCGTGGTGGCCGCGTGCCTCGTTCCATTTCAGGTCGGGGTCGGGCAGCGTCACGCCGAGCACCTTCGCCTGGTCGACCGTCGCGTCGACGAACTTCTGCCGCAGGTCGTCGTTCGTGATCCGCTTGATGCCCCATTTCGCGGACTGGTTGCTGTGGACCGAATCGGCGTCGCTCGGGCCGAACATCATCAGCACCGGCCACCACCAGCGGTTCACCGCCTGCTGGACCATCGCACGCTGCGCGTCGGTGCCCTTCATCATCGACAGCAGCGCATCGAAGCCCTGGCGCTGGTGGAACGACTCTTCCTTGCAGACGCGGATCATCGCGCGCGCGTACGGGCCATACGTGCAGCGGCACAGCGGGATCTGGTTCATGATCGCGGCGCCGTCGACGAGCCAGCCGATCACGCCGACGTCGGCCCAGGTCGGCGTCGGGTAGTTGAAGATGCTCGAGTATTTCGCCTTGCCGGCGTGCAGCGCGTCGATCAGCGAATCGCGCGAGACGCCGAGCGTTTCCGCCGCGCTATATAGATAGAGGCCGTGACCGGCTTCGTCCTGGACCTTCGCGAGCAGGATCGCCTTGCGCTTCAGGCTCGGCGCGCGCGAGATCCAGTTGCCTTCCGGCAGCATGCCGACGACTTCCGAGTGCGCGTGCTGCGAAATCTGGCGCACCAGCGTCTTGCGATAGGCGTCGGGCATCCAGTCCTGCGGTTCGATCTTGCCGTCCGCGGCCATGACCGCGTCGAACCGCGCCTGCTCGGGCGACTCGGCTGCGGCGTCGAGCGATGCGACGTTGCCGGGGATGTCGAGGGATTGCGTGTACATGGCGGAGGATCTCGTCCGGTTGAATGTGTGCGAAGTATAAACCAACCGACCGGTCGGTTAATAAATTTCTCGCGGATTTGCGGGGAGATTCGGGTAAACGTGGGGCGTCGGGGCGCGATCGCCAGGGCAGGAAGACGGTCCGGCGCGTGAGACGGGCGGCTTCTGCGGCACAATGCCCGCTTTCCGATAAGGATTTCGCCGATGTCATTTCGAAGCAGTTTCGTCGCGACCGTGCTGGGCGCGTCCGTGTTCCTGTCGCCGCTTGCCGCCTCGGCCGCACCGGCCGGGTGGGTCGCCGCGTGGGCGACCGCATTGCAGCCGATTCCCGACCTGGCTGCGCCGCCGCCGCTCTATCGCGCGCCCGACGTGGGCGGACGTACGGTCCGTCAGATCGTCTACCCGACGGTATCGGGGCATGCCGCGCGGATTCGCGTGAGCAATGCGTACGGTCGCGCGCCGCTGGTGATCGAGGGCGCCGGTCTTGCGCGCGCGGGTGACGGCGCGGCGCTTGCCGACGGGGCGAGTGCTGCCGTGCGCTTCGGTGGCAAGGCGTCGGTGACGCTCGCGCCGGGCCAGGAACTCGAAAGCGACGCGGTGGCGATCGACGTGACGGCCGGGCAGGCGTATGCGATCAGTCTGCGGATGGGCGCGAACCAGCGGATGACCGTGTGGCACCGCGTGTCGAACCAGTTCAATTACGTATCGGCGCCGGGTGATCACGTGAACGATCCGGGCGGCGGTGCATTCCGTGCGCGCTTTACCCAGTATGCGTGGGTGACCGAGCTGGCCGTCGAGGCCGGGGCCGCGCGGGCGAGCGTCGCCGCGATCGGGGACTCGATCACCGACGGGCTGCGCTCGAGCCTGAACCGCAACCGTCGCTGGCCCGACGCGCTGGCGCGCCGGCTGTCCGCGGCAGGTTCGGATTCGCTTGGCGTCGTGAATCTCGGGATCAGCGGCAATCGTCTGCTGAGCGATTCGGCGTGCTACGGCACGTCCCTGGCGTCGCGGTTCGAGCGCGATGCGCTGTCGCGCTCGGGGGTGAAGGCGGCGATCGTGCTGATCGGTATCAACGACATCAACTTTGCTGCGATGCCGCCGCGCGCGGGGCTCGATTGCGACAACCCGCATACGCAGGTCACGGCGTCGTCGTTGATCGACGGCTATCGCCGGTTGATCGAGGCTGCACACCGCCAGGGGGTGAAGATCTTCGGTGCGACGCTCACGCCCGCGGCGTTGCCGGCCGGGCGCGAGGCGATCCGGCTCGAGGTGAACCGGTGGATCCGAAGCGGCGGCGGGTTCGATGGCGTGGTCGACTTCGACGCGGTACTGCGCGATCCGGCGCGCCCGAGTGTGCTGCAGCGCCGCTACGACAGCGGCGACGGCATTCACCCGAGCGACGCCGGTTACGCGGCGATGGCCGACGCGGTGCCGGTGGAGCGGCTGCAGGCCGCGGCTGGCGGCAAGTAAACTCGCCATATATATAGAACGACCGACTGCGAGCCGCTTCAAGGTCACCGGAGGCACGTAGTTCATCGAACCCCAAGCCCCCGTGCGCGGCAGCGCACGGGGGCTTTTCAAAATATTTTCACAAAGGGGTTGCGCAGACGAGGGCAGGTGCTTAGAATCACGCCTCTTTCGCGCTAACGGAAACGCGGCGCGGAGGAAGAAGGGAAGCGGTGCTGTCGGGCGGGTCGTAGCGGTCTCGGCGGTGCAGGAAGTTGAACCCCAGTCGTCGCAACGAAGCAGTTAAAAAGTTGTTGACGAACTGAAAAAGACGGTTCATAATCTCGCTTCTCTGCTGCTGAAAACGCAGCGCTGCTGAGAAAACCTTCGGGTTCTCGCAGAAATGCTCTTTAAAAATTAACAGCCGATAAGTGTGGGCGCTTGATGGACGCGAGCTGATCCTCGGATCAGAAA
>NZ_CAJPHA010000035.1:0-61040 GCF_905339895.1 Burkholderia sp. BCC1988 | reverse complement strand
GGATCAGCTCGCTTCCATCAAGCGCCCACACTTATCGGCTGTTAATTTTTAAAGAGCATGTCTGCGAGGACCCGAAGGCTTTCTCAGCAGCGCTGCGTTTTCAGCAGCAGAGAAGCGAGATTATGAACCGTCTTTTTCAGTTCGTCAACAACTTTTTAACTGCTTCGTTGCGACGACTGGGGTTCAACTTCCAGCACCGCCGAGGCCGCTACGACCCGACCGACAGCACCGCTTCCCTTCTTCTCCCGCGCCGCGTTTCCGTTAGCGCGAAAGAGGCGTGATTCTAAGCACCGGCCCTCGTCTGCGCAACCCCTTTGTGAAAATATTTTGAAATGCCCCCGTGCGCTGCCGCGCTCGGGGCTTGGGGTGTCACGCTCAACACATACAGCAACGCGAGAAGTCCACGACGGATCAGGAGCGCCGCCTTCTTTCCTCCTACATATAGGCGGTCGACGACATCCCCTGTTCCTCCGCGCTCCGTATTGGCGTCGCGCTCTCGTCATCCGGCTGCGGAACAAACGAAGGGGCGCGCGCCGTCGAGTATCATGCCGCGATCGAACAACGCACTCACACCGACGATGGACAGCACCACACAATCCGGCGACGCCGATCTCCGCGATGAATACGCCGCGCTGCGCGAGCGCGCCGTCATGCTCGAAGAACAGGTCCCGCCGCTCCTGCAACGCATCTCGGATGTCCTGCCGCGCATCAGCGGCGAGTCCGAACTGGCGGACGAGCATCGTGAACGGCTCGTCGGCGCGCGCAACGCAGCGATGGTCTCGATCGAAAACTATCAACAGGCGATCCCGTTCCTGCAGACCGCCGACTCGATCATCGAGCAGCTCGACAAGACGCCCGAGCGCGACGAGGACTTCGAGTGGCGCGAATCGCTGCTGCAGCGGCTCGACGAACTGATCGACGTCGCGGTCGTGATGATCGACGATGCGCAAGGCTACTTCGAGCAGGCAGATGCCTGCGATCTCTCCAGCGTGCCGAAGTCCATTCTCGAAGACTGAGCATCACGGCCGTGAGGCATACGGTGCGTCGACTGCCTATGTCGATGCGCACGCCACCTGCTCCGCACATGCCGACCGGCTGTCCCTGCTCGACACCGTGACGTCGACAATCCGATGCGCGTCCCGAAAAAGCTCACCCTGCTGCCACGGGCTCACGGGTATCAGCGAGCCACGGCCCCTGACTGGACCGTATCGAGAACGATCGTCTCGCCGACCACCGGTACACGGATATACCCGCCGTCCGCATCGCCATACGCGTGTGCGCTGCCGTCGATCACGTACTGCGCGGTCAATGCGCACAGCGTGGCGTCCCGCGCGTCGACCGATCGCAGCGTCGACACGTCGATTCCGAGTTGCGCGAGCAATTGCCGCCGCTGGTTGCGCTTCTGCTTCGCCGACGCAATCGCCTTGCCGAGCATCGCGCAGGTAATCGCGTACGGATAAGTCTCGAAGCTCACGCGCCCGCCGGCATACCGCGCGTCGGTCAGCAGCGGATAGGCGCCGGCCAGCGCACGGTAGACGCGCTCCCCCATGAACATCCAGTCGAAAAAGCCCGACGTGCTGGCCACGGCCTGCTCGCGCGACGGCGTCGGGAAACATGAGATCCGTTCACGCGCGAGCGCTTGCTCGGCCGCCCGGCGTCCGCTTCCGGTCCACCACAGGCTCGGCGCGTCGACGCCGACCGCCACCACGTCATGCTCGATACACAGCGAAGGCAGCGCTTCGGGCGCGATCCGCGCCTCGCGCCGGACGATCGTCGAGCCGCGCAGGATCACGAGGTCGCACTGCTTCCTGTCGCCGCCCACGTCGACGCCCGCCACCGCAGGCAGTGACCGCTCGGCGGATCGGGATCGGGCCGCCCGCATGGCCGCGCGTCAGTCGGCCGGCCGCGCGTCGTACGCGGCGTCGAAGATCCCTTCCAGGCCCGGATGTACGCCGCGCATCCGGTCGACGACCGACTTTGCCCAGTCGAAGTACGCCTGCTTGCGCTCGAGCGGCCAGTCCGCGGGCGGATGCCGGGCGATGTCGCGCAGGTTGCAGATCTTGTCCGCGAGCTTCACGAGCTTCGCGCGGCGGCTGATCGTCGCCGCATGCTCGACCTGCAGGCGCTTGCGCTCGTCCTTCGGCAACGACTTGTCGTCGGTGACTTCCATCACGATGTCCGCGACGTCCTTGCCGAACAGCCGCAGCAGTTCCTGCTCGGTGGTCTCCGTGTCCTCGATCGTGTCGTGCAACACCGCCGCGACGATCACGCGCTCGTCCTCGATGCCGGCTTCGTTGGCCAGCACAGCGGCCAGCGCAATCGGATGATTGATGTATGGCGACGCCTCGTCGTCCTTGCGCCGCTGATTGCGATGCTTGTCCGCCGCGAACGCAATGGCAGCTACCAGCTTGTTCATATCGATCCCTCGTGTGGCCGGACCCGTGACCGGCAGAACCGGTCGCGTGCGTTTCGGAACCGCACATACTACCTGTACGCGATGACCATTCCCACGTATCGGGACATCGGGCCGCCCGGCGTCATGCGCCGGCTGCCTCGCGCTGCAGCGCGACCACGTTGACCTGCGCGCCGAACACGTCCCGTACGAGCGGCAGCAGGTGATCGTGGTGCGTCAGGAACAGTACCTGGGTTCGCGTCGACAGATCGCGCAGCGCCTCGAGCCCCGCCTTCGCACGTGCATCGTCGAAGTTGATGAACAGATCGTCGGCAACGAACGGCAGCCCGGTCCTGCTGGCGAGTTGCAGTTCGAGCGCCGCGATCCGCAGCGCGAGGAACAACTGGTCGCGCGTCCCTTCGCTCAGGCCGGCGACCTCGACCGACGCGCCCTTCGTGCGCCGCGCATACAGCGCGGGCGGCGTCCGTTCGGTGTCGACGGTCAGCCGCGCGAATTCGCCCAGCGTAAGTCCCGCGAAAATCTCGCCCGCCCGGCGCAGCATCGGCCCCTGCTTCTGGTCGCGATAACGATCGGTCGCCCACTTCAGCAAGCGACTCGCGGTCGCCGCTTCCAGATACTGTTCCGCTGCATCGCCCATCGCCGCGAGCGCTTCCTGCCGCTTTGCTTCGGCCACGGCCGCATTCGCCTGGCCGTCGATCGCGCCGAATGCCTGCCGGGCCACGACCTGCTGCTGCGCGAGCGCGTTCAGGCGCGTGCCGACGTCGCCCAGCGACTGCTTCACCGCTTCGAGATGCGCGGGCACGTCGGCGATGTCCTGTTCAGCGACCTCGGCCTCGACGGCCGGCTGGGACAAGCCGTCGCCGTCGCGCACCAGCGCCTCCTTCGCGGCATCGACGGCCTGGCGAAGCTGGCGCTGCCGATCCGATTGCTCGGCCAGTGGCAGCGCCGCGTCGATCGATGCGACGCCGGCCAGTTGCAGCAACGGCTGAACGCGTGCATCCGCGCCCGCCACCGCGGCGGCGGCATCGGCGACCTTGCCGTCGGCCTGCCGCACCGCGTCGTCGGCACGACCGATCGCACGCGCGGTTTCCCGTGCGGCCGCAACGCGCATCGTCAACCGGCGCGCAACGTCCAGCCAGTCGCCGCTCGCCAGCCACGCGGGCTCGAGCGCTTCGGCCAGCCGCCGTGCGCCGGCCTCGAGCGCGGCCAGCTCCGCGCGGATCGCGGTCATCCGGTTGCGCGGCGCATCGGCGTCGGCCAGTTCGGCGGTCACCGTATTCGCGAGTGCGAGCGCACCTTCCGCGGCAGCCAGCGTCACCGCATGGGCGGACAGCTTCGCGTCGGCAAGCGCGTCGCGCCATTGCGCGTGCCACGCATCGTAGGCGGTCTGGGCCTGGCCTGCGCGCGAACGAGCCGTCGCGCATCCGCGTTCGGCTTCGCGCGCGCGGTCCTCCAGGCTGTCCTTTTGCGCGAGCGTCTTCTCCGCCGACTGCACGAACGTCCCGGCGATCGCGATGAGTGCCGTCAGGCCTTCGGCGTCGCCGCCGCGCGATACCATGCGCAGCGCCGAACGCAACGCGGCTTCCGCGCCGGCGCGTGCATCGCGGATCGTCGCGAATTCGCGGCGCAGGCGGTCGAGCTCGAGCTGCGCGGCAAACACCGTGTCGCGCTTCGCGAGCCAGTCGCCCATCGCCGCCAGCGGCATGCCGGGCACGCCGGCCGTCGTCGCCAGTTCGGCCCACGCGTCGCGATGTGCCGCCAGCTCGCGTTCGCGCTCGTCCACGGTCGCCTGCCGGCGCGTCAACACGACGTGCGCGGATTCGACCTGCTGACGCAGCGATTGCAGTGTCGCCGCCGCTTGCGTGGCGCCGAGCTGCGCATCGACGAGTTCGTCGGCAAGGCGAATCGCATCGTCGACAGCCGGCGCGCCGGTTGCGAGATCCACCGCGCCGCTGCGAACGTCGCCCCAGGCGCCATCGCGGCGAGCGCGCGCCGCCAGCACCTCGGCGGTCGTGACGACCTTGTGGGTCTGAGCGAAATGCTTCTCCTGCAGTTCGAGCCGCTCGTGTTCTTCCTGCGCGCCGTCCCGTGCATCGCGTGCGGCGGCGGCCGCGCTCGCGCGTTCGCTCGCTTCGGTCAGCAGCACACCGAGCCGAGCCGCCGACGGCACGTCGAGCGCACGCAGCGCGTCGACCGGCTTGCGCCACTGGCCGAGCGCATCGAGCGCGTCGGACAGCGTCTGCTCGGCGGCCGCGATGTCGCGTTCGAGTGCCTGTTCACGCTGCCCGCTATTGCGAAAGCCCTGCGCATCGGCGAGCGCCGCACGAAGCGCTTCAGGCACATCGACGGTCGACAGGCGCGCCAGTTGTTCCCGTGCCTGCGCGAGCTCCTGCGTGCGCTCGTCGAGCGACTCGCGCGCGCCGGCCAGCGCCTGATGCAGCGCGCCGTGGTCGCGCAGCAGGTTCGCGACCGTCTTCAGCGACAGCGCGGTCGGCAGGGCCGCGCGCAGCGACGTCTCGTCGGTCGGCCAGCCGAGCTGCGCGGCGGACGAACCCGCGGCGGACAGATGCCGCTCGACGTCCGCGCCGAGCAACAGCAGATCCTGTGCATGATTCATGCATGCGCCGCGCAGCCGGTCGAGCGCTTCGATATCGGCTTCGAGCGCGAGCGCGTCGGCATCCGGATCGATCGCATCACGCGCCTGCCGTTTCGCGAGCAGGTCCGCGCGCCGTTCCTCGAGCACCTTCTGTTCGGCCGCGAGATCGCCTTGCGCTTTCAGCAAGTCGGCATACGCGGTCGGCGGCAGCTCGACGACGGCCCCCAGTTCGGCCAGCGCCGCTTCCTTGATCGTCAGTTCCTTCAGGTACGGCGCCAGCCGCCGCACGCGCTCGAGCTTCGAGCGCAACGCTTCGAGGCGACGCTGCTCCGCGCGCGCCTGCTCGATCTCCTGCTCGACCGCGTCGCGCGCCTCCTTGCGATCGACCCAGTCGCGCGTGCGCACCTGGACTGCCTTCAGTTCGCCAACTGCTTCGTTGAACGAAGTCTCGGCCTGCGCGAATGCGCTGCCGCTGCGCCGCGGCGCCCACAGCTCCGCCGCGCGCGCGTCGAGTTCCTCGCGCACGGGGCCGAGCGTGCCGACACCCGCCGCCGATTCGAACAGCACCTGGCCGAGCTTGTCGGACGCGTCGAGAATGCTCCGGCCGCCGTCGACGAGCCGCCCGTGGTCGAGCCCGAACATCTGTTCGAAGAACTCGCGCGTCGCGCCATCGAGGATGGCGTCGAGATAGTCGTCCGGCAGCTTGTCGTCGGCGGGCGTGCGCAGCGGACTGCGCCCGCGGGCGCGATGAAAGGCGAGCGCGCCGGCGCCGCCCTCCAGCACGCCGCCGATCCGCAGTTCGGGCGTCGCATGCAGGAAGTCGAGCGGGGTCTGCAGTTTCATCCCGAACAGCAGTTCCGACACGGCCGTCCGGATCGTCGACTTGCCGGCCTCGTTCGGCCCCACGATCACGTGGAAATCCTGGCCGGCCGACGGAAAGCGCAGCGTCTCGTCGGTGAACTTGCCGTACTTGATCAGGTCGAGCTGGCTGATTCGCATCGCTTATTCCCCCCTCGCCAGCCGCGCGAGCAACGCGGGACCGACCTGCTCGACCAGCGCCGTGAGTTCGCCGGCGCGCGCCATCGTCAGCAGCGGCACCTCTTCCTTCACGTCGCTGCGCACCTTGCCGACGAACGGCTTCAGGTCGCGTTCGAGCAGCGCGAGAAAATCCGGATCGTGTGCGGCATCGGCCAGGATCTGCTTCAGATCCTCCAGCGCCTCGAGTTGCTCGCTCTCGCCTTGCGGCTGCACGGGCGCGGACGTCGCGAGCCGGACCTTCTCCAGCCACAGCCGTTCGTTGCCGATGATGCCGATCTGGTTCAGCACCTCCGCACGCAATTGCGGCGCACGGCCGAAGAAGAGACCGTGCGCGGGCGTGCGGCCCGTGACCGTCACGCGCACCGCGCGCGGCACGTGGCCATCGACGCTCAACAGCGTCTCCAGCGACTGGCCGATCTTTCTCGACAGGTCGGCGACCGTCAGGCAATCGGACGCGTCGACCGACAACGCTTCCCAGCGCAGCACGTCGAGGTACAGGCGCTCGACGTGCGTGCGGCCCTGCTCCACCGTCACGAGTACCGCACCACGGCGGCCCGTCTCGCGGATATGGCGCCCCTGCAGGTTGCCGGGAAACACGACGGTCGACGGCCCCGACCAATGCTGGAATTCGTGCACGTGGCCGAGCGCCCAGTAGTCGTAGCCTTTCGCATGCAATTCTGCCAGCGAGCACGGCGCATAGTTCGCATGCGCCGCATAGCCTTCGAGCGCGGTATGCAGCACGCCGATGTTGTAATGGCCCGGCACGGGATCCGGATAGCCGATCGCGAGATTGTCGACGACGGCCTTGTCCTTGAAGCTCTGCCCGTGCAGCGCCACGTCGAATTCCGGCAGCTTGAAGGTTTCCGGCTTGCGGTGGCCGAACACGGTGACGTTGTCGGGCAAGGTCAGCTTCTTCGTCATCTCGCTTTCGGCATCGTGATTGCCGCCGAGCACGAATGCGCGAATGCCGGCCTTGCGCAGGCGGCCCATTTGCTGGCCGAAGAAAATGCCGGTGTTGTGGTCCTTCCAGTCGCCGTCGTACAGGTCGCCGGCGATCACGAGGAACGCGACTTCCTCTTCGATCGCACGATCCACGAGCTGCCGCAGCGCCTCGCGCGACGCGTTGCGCAACTGCGCGGCCGGCGCATCCGGATACGCGCTCAGGCCGTGCAGCGGGCTGTCAAGGTGAATGTCTGCGGCGTGGATGAACTTCACGAAGATTCCTCTGGTTCATGACGAAAGGGCGATGTCGACCGGCATTGTGCGCCGTCGAACGACGCGCGGCCGCTGGTCGCAGGCCGGACCGCCGCCGGATGCGCCGTCGCAGGTGGCGGCGCTCGTCCGCACCGATCGTGCCGCCCGTCGCCAGCGGGTCGGGATGGTACCTGAAAGCGGGCGCCGCGAATTCGTCCGGCCTCGCGCCCACCGTGCTCACCCCGCACGCGTCACTCGCCGCGCGGCATGGGCGGTGACGCGCAAGCCGCGAGCCACGGCACGCAGGCAAGCGCGAGAAGACGGAACGGGATGGTCATGGTCGTGATGCCTCGGAATGTTATCGGACCACGCCGGGCGGGCCGCGGCAGCGCTTTGGAGTCGTCTGTCGTCACGCTGCCGATCGGACATGCTTGCCTGCATCGACCGGTGCCGCGCAAGAACGACCGTCGACCGGGAGCCCCGCTATTTAAGCATGGCGGGCAGGCAATGGGCAGAGGGTGCGCGGCACGCCTATTCCGGTTCGCGGCACACTGACGCGGCCGCGATGCGCGGCGCGCGCCGAAAAAAAAGCCCGGCCCGCATCGAAGCGGGCCGGGCCTTGGCTGAAAGCGTATCGCTTACAGCGCGCCGCCTTGTGCCGACGCCGAACCCTTCACGCCGACCGATGCGCCGCCCTGCACCGAGTTCGCCGCACCCTCGAGCGCTTCGCCGGCCTTCGCCTTCGCGCCGCCTGCGACATCACCCGCCGTCGACACCGCGCCTTGCGCGTGGCTCTTTGCCGAGGATGCAACGTGCTTCACGTGCGACTTCGTCGTGTGCACGGCCGATGTCGCGGCATCCTTCGCCGAACCTGCAGCCGAGCCGACCGCCTGCGTCGCACCGCCAACCGCGTTGCCCGCTGCCGAGCCGACGCCGCCGACCGTCTTGCCCACGCCGTTCAGCGCACCGCCGACCAGGTTGCCTGCGCCCGACCCCGAGCCCGCGGCATTCGCGCCTGCACCCGCCTGCACGCCCACGCCGCCGCCGAGCAGCGGCGTCTGGACTTGTGCACCGACGCCGGCGGAACCTTCTGCGCCCGTCTGGGCCGTTTGTGCGAAAGCGGCCGATGCGATTGCCGTCAGCGCGGCGCCAAGCAGAATCGTGCGAATCTTGTTCATGGTCATTCTCCCCAAAGACGTTGTTGCTGCGGGCCGCCTTCGTGCGGCTTGTCGCATGCCTCACCGCGACGTGCGGCAGGTGGAGCCAATGTAGCCGCACCCACGCCCGAAACCGTCGAATTGCGGGGACTGTTACTTCCGTTGCAAATGCTGACGATTGACTCACACTGTTTGACAATCATCGCGGCAGGCACGTGATTGGCATCGTCCGATCGCATGCCTCGGCGCATCCGGTACGCCGCATCGGCTAGCAGGGAAACCGGCCGTTCGTGTAGGTATCCCAAAGAACGCGTGACGGCCAGCCGTCGGTGCGGCCCGACAGCCGGCTTCGCGCGATCAGCTCGATGTCATCCGACACGCACGCCGCGATGTCGGCATTCCCCGATGCCCGGAACGCGAGCCTGAACGCCTTTTCCCTCAGGGCATCCACGGCCGGCTTGTCCAGCACGGCGCCCGGATCGCCGTCGATTTCGTCGAATGCCGTCATCCAGCCGGCGTCGAACGGCTCCGCCTCGCGGCTGGCCAGCGCGCGATCGCAATCGACGTCGCCGAGAAAATCGAAAAACCCCGGGCCCGACAGGATGGCGTCCATTTCGAGCAGATGCGCGTTCGTCACGGCGCCCCCTTGCCACGATGCGTGGCCGTTCTGTTCATCGATCGTTGCTGCCGTGTGCCGCCTTCATGTTTCGCATCGGTGACGTGTAGCACCCTGCCCGCCGCGACCGGCAGACCGGAGCCGCAGGCGGGCGCTGATCGGCGCGGTGCCGCTCGACGACGCGCAATCAGCCCTATTCGCTCTTGTTCGACTGGATCAGCCGCAGAATCCGGCTGTCGTACGGCGACTGCATGACTTCGGCGATGCGGATCCCGGATGCGGCAGGGTGCAGCGGATTCAACAGGAAGTTGTGCGCGTGCGGCACGACGACGCTCGGTACGCGCAACAAGGCGCTCGGCTGCGTGTGCAGCCACTCGGTGCCGGCGCTGCGGGTCCAGTCGACGTCCTCTCGCCAGTCGGCCGGCGCATCGCCCTCCGCGATCTCGGCAACATCCACCGATTCAGGCACCTCGACCCGAAGCAGCTGGTAGCCGCTCGGCAATTGCGCAACGGTGGCGATTTCGAAGTGAACGAGCGTCTCGAGCAGCGCGAGCGCCGGATGCTCGGCGAGATAGACGACGGGCTGCCCGGCAAAATGCCAGCGCCCGCCGGCCCGCAATCCGCCGATGCCTTTCAGGTCCGCGTAATTGCTGATGCGCCACAGCGTCGTCAAGCGAAGTACCCCTCGTCGATCTGCGTGAGGGCTTCCTCGACGAGCCGCGCGCCATGCTCGGTACTCGCCATGTCGAGCGACGTGCGTCCGCCGAAGCGTTGGAGCCCGTTGCGCAGCCACGCCATCGCCTTGTCCGGGTCGCCGAACGTGGCCGTCGCCTGCGCGACGATGCGCGCCAGCCGGATCGCCTTGTCGGACTCCTCCTGCGACAGCCGTTCGTGCGCCTGGCGGCGATGGCTCAGCGTGCGCCGCGGGATGATGAAGGCGAGTTCGTCCGACTTCAGGCCGCGCTCCGACAGCCGGTCGATCACCGCGACGTCGACGCGCGCGCTCGCCAACTCCGCGAGATCGGCGCCCGAGCGCACGCGAATCGCGAGCAGTTGCTCGAGGATCGTGAACTCGGCCTGGCGCGGGTGCGCGACGCCCGAAGGGTGAAACGCGATCGTACTCATGACTCTTCTCCGGCAATTTGCCCAACCATTATAGGCGTTTTGCCTAAGACGGGCGGATTCGGTCGTCAGGCGGTCGACGACCGGTCGACGGCGGGCAATTGCGGGGGCCGGCGAAACGGGGCTTCCCGCTCGCCGCCCCGGCACGCGTGATCGGAGATGCGCGCCCGAAGTGAGATCGTGAAGTTCACGTATATGAAGTCACTGGCTGACGTCATGAAGTTGTCACGTAACAACTTTTCTAATGAATATTCCATCGACGAAACGGAGCCCGCCCCGTCCGAGCACCGAATACGACATGCGCCACACCGGTTGCCTTCCATCCTCCGTGCCCGCCACCGACGCCGATCAACCGGCCCACGCCGACGCTCGGATCACGCTGCAGAAATTGCCTGCACGGAAATGCGGATCCTTGTCGGCCAGCACGTCGGCCTTCACGTTGCCGAACGTCGTGTCCGGCTTGTGCCGGATGCCGTCGTAGAACGCCTGGATGATGTCTTCCTTGAAGCGCGGCGTCCTCGGATGCGCGCGGACGACGGCTTCTCGCTCGACGTCGCTGTACTCCGGATACGTGAGGCCCAGCACATCCATCTCGACACCGGCGGTGACGAGCGCGACGACCGGATGCATGTGCTGCGGAATGCCGGGGGTGGTGTGCAGTGCGATCGCGGTCCACACGAGGTCGATGTCCTGCTGCGAAATGCCCCTGCTCTTCAGGAAATCGCGCGCGGCATTGGCGCCGTCCACTTCGAATCGCTCACACGCGCTGCTGTGTCGATGCGTGAGCCCCATGTCATGGAACATGCAGCCGCAATAGAGCAGTTCGGGATCGTAGCTCAGCCCGCGGCGCTGGCCCGCGAGCGCACCGAAGTAGTACACGCGGCTGGAGTGATGAAACAGCAGCTCGGACTCGGTATCCCGTACGAGTTCGGTGATCTCGCGCGCGAGTTGGCTATCGGGAAGGGTGATGCCGGCGACGTTCACAGTCATGATCGATCTCCTTGGAAGACAGCATTCATTCTGCGGAGACCGTCGTTTGGCATCAATCGGCGTATTACGCCAAATCCTGCCATTTTGCTCGATCGACGGCCACCACTGCCGGAACCATCGAATCGCACCCGCGTAATGCGCCGATGCCCCGCCCGTCGCATCGCACCGCGCGTCTATACTGCTACGCGTCACATTCGACACACCGACACAACACGCAACCGAACATGCCGAAGGTCGTGGGTATTTTCGCGGTACCGGGCGTACAACTGCTCGACGTCTCCGCGCCGCTCGACGTATTCGCACAGGCAAACGCCGAAAGCGGCAAACCGTTCTATACGCTGCGGATCATCGCGAGCGAGTCCGGCCCGATCCGCACGTCATCGGGCGCGCAATTGCTGGCCGACTGGATCGCTCCCGACATTCCCGATCGCATCGACACGCTGCTCGTTGCCGGTGCACCGGGTGCCGGCCGGATCGCGCTGCGCACCGACGTGCTCGCGTGGCTTCGATCGGCCGCCGTGCAAAGCAAACGGTATGGCTCGATCTGCACCGGCGCATTCATCCTCGCGGCGACCGGCCTGCTGAAAGGACGACGCCTGACGACGCACTGGGCCGCGGCCGATGCGCTCGCCGCCGCCTATCCGTCGCTCACCGTCGAAGCGGACGCGCTGTACGTACGCGACGGCAAGCTGCGCACCGGTGCCGGCGTCACGGCCGGCCTCGATCTCGCGCTCGCGCTGGTCGAGGAGGATCTCGGCCGAGAAATCGCGCGGCGCGTCGCCGCGCAACTCGTCATGTTCTTCAAGCGCCCGGGCGGGCAGCTCCAGTTCAGCCGCAGCGGCGCGGCGCGCCCGGCGGGGCGTTCGGTGCTGCAGGAAGTCCAGCGCTGGATCGCCAGCCATCCGGAACTCGAGCACTCCGTGGCGGAACTCGCGAAGCATGCGGGCATGAGCCCGCGCCACTTCGCACGGCTCTTTCGCGCGGAGGTCGGCATGACGCCGGCCGCGTGGGTCGAAGCGACCCGCGTCGCAGCGGCTCGCCAGTTGCTAGAAAACGGACACGACACGCCGAAGCAGGTCGCCGCGAAATGCGGCTTCGCGAATGTCGATACGCTCAGACGGTCGTTCGCACGGCATGTCGGGATCACGCCTGCCGAATACCGGAAACGGCAGGCCATCGTCGACGCGTGATGTGGTACGCGCGACGAGACGGCACGGGCATTCCGGTCGATGCGCGAAGGAAGGCTGGTCTCGATTTCAACGCGATGGGGCGTGCGGCTTTCCGTGTCCACCATCAATACTTCGTTATCCGATTCAATTGAGCTTTCTATCGGCCAAGGTCGACGTTCGGTCGCCATACGCTCCTGTCCTGTAGCGCGGCGGCCCGTCGTTCTTGCGTCGACATGCCATGCTCGACTCACCGCCGCCGCGACAATCATGCCCCACCGCAACCCGTGACCGCCATCAGGCACGCCAACAATCGTCCGACAAAACCCGTTTTTCCCGCGAATCGTTTACCCAGTTGCAATAATTATTCGCTGGAACGCCTATTTCCGACCGGTATCGCGATCGCTACGATGCAAATCAACCGCTCAACGCAACAAGCGAAGCGCGAAATCTACGAAAACCGGAGGTCATCATGAAGTCGTTCATCTACGCAGTCGCCGCTGCCAGCGCCCTGTCCGCATCGTTTGGCGCATTCGCTCAGTCGAACCCGTCGGACCAACTGACGCGTGCCCAGGTCCGCGCAGAGCTCGTCCAGCTCGAACAGGCCGGGTACAAGCCGGAAGTCTCCGATGTCCACTACCCGAACGCGCTGCAAACCGCGCAGGCGCGCGTGACGAACGGCGACGCGACGGGTTACGGCGCACAGGCCGCCGCCGGCGTGCGTGCCGGCCGCGCGATCGCGGTCAAGCAGAACGCTCGCGACTCGGTCTATTTCGGTCAGTAAGACTGCCGCACGCGACGCATTCCGCGATACGCCCGTTGCCGACGCAACACCCCGCTCCCGTCCATCGGGGCGGGGTGTTGTGTTTTCGGCGCACGCGACATGCGCGCCGCACGACGCCCGATCGACGCGCGCGCGCGAATCGGCCGCCGCATCGCGCCGTTCACGCAGACCGCCGGCGTTTGCGCATAGAATGGCCGCGTGGTCGGCGCCGGCCGAAGCGAACGCGAGCGAGACCTCGACTCACCGGGCATACCGCACTCGCTGGCCGACCCGATGCCGCACTCATCGCATTTTTCGAAAAGGAGCGGTTTCATGTCTCAAACATCCGGTTCCATGATCACGTTTCGCCGTCCGGACGGCCAGGAACTGCAGGGCTACCTCGCCACGCCGGAAAAGACCGAAGGCGCACCCGCGGTCGTCGTCATCCAGGAGTGGTGGGGCCTGAATGACCAGATCCGCGGCGTCGCCGATCGCCTCGCGCGCTGCGGCTACTTCGCGCTCGTGCCCGACCTGTATCGCGGCAAGTCGACGGTCGAGGAGGAAGAAGCGCACCACCTGATGACGGGCCTCGATTTCGGCGACGCCGCGTCGCAGGACATTCCCGGCGCGGTGCAATACCTGAAGACGCACGCGTCGCGCGTGGCGGTCACCGGCTTCTGCATGGGTGGCGCGCTCACGCTGCTGTCGCTGCAGTTCGCCGAGGCGGACGCCGGCGTCACGTGGTACGGCTTCCCTCCGCTCGACTACCTCGACCCGTCGAAGATCAAGGTGCCGCTGATGGGTCACTGGAGTACGCAGGATGCGTTCTTCGCGATCGACCAGGTCGATGCGCTGGAGAAGAAGCTGACCGATGCAAAGGTCGACGTCGAATTCCACCGCTATCTCGCGCATCACGCGTTCGCGAACGAAACGGCCGTCGGCCCCGGCCGCATCGGCGGCACGCAGTTCGATCCGGTGTGGTCGCAGATCGCGTGGGATCGCACGCTCACGTTCTTCGGGCGCACGCTCTGGGACAAGCAGCAGTAATACCGCAGCAGGCATCCGCCACTGCCGTGCAGCGATGCACGTCAAGCAAAACGCCACGGACTTGCATCCGTGGCGTCGTCGTATGCGGCAAGGATTGCGTTACGCGAGCGGCGGTGGCGCGCGCTCGACGCTTCACACCGAACCGACGATCTCCGATATCGAAAGCAGGTTTTCCATAACGGCGCGCATCGAGCGATGCAGCCGGTCGGTGAAGTCGTGCCGCATCTTTTTCACCATCAATTTAGGTATGCAAAGTATCTTGCGCAGCCGGAACCTGGACTCAAGGACGATGCGTGGGCCGCGTCATGCGATCCGGCACACGTCGTCCGCCTTCGCTCAGGACTCGCAGGAACCGCGCAGCGCAGCCTCGTCGGCGGACAGCATTTCAGGCACGCATTCGCGCAGGAAATCGACGAAGGTACGGATCTTCGCGTCGAGGTACTGGCGCGACGCGTACAACGCGTAGACCGTGAGTTTCTGCAGTCGGTACTCGGGCAACACGCGAACCAGCGCGCCGCTCGCCAGTGCGGGCACCGCGGTCGACATCGGCAACGAGCCGATCCCGAGGCCGGCGCGCAACGCGGCGCCGAGCGCGTCGGCAATGTTGACCTGGAAATCCGCCAGCGGCAGTTCGAACGTCTCGCGACCGTCGGGGCCGTCGAGATGCCAGCGGTCGCGCGGAAAGATCGGCGTGACGATCTGCAGGCACGCATGCGCTTCGAGATCGCGCACGGTGCGCGGCGTCCCGCGTTCCTTCAGGTACGCCGGCGACGCGCACAGCACGCTGTGCACATCGCCGAGCCGCTGCGACACCAGCCCCGAGTCGGGCAACTCCGTCGCGCTCAGTTGCAGCGACACGTCGTAGCCTTCGTCGATGATGTCGGGCACGTGCTGCGACAGCGTGAGCTCGACGGCCACCGACGGATAGCGCTGCCGGTATCGCACCACTGCGGGCACCAGGTAGGCCTGGCCGAAACTGGTCGTCGCGTGCACATGCAGGCGCCCCGACGGCTTCGCCTGCGCATCGGCCGCCTCGGCTTCCGCTTCGTCGATATAGCCGAGGATGCGCTGGCATCGGTCGAGATAGCGCTGTCCGGCATCGGTCAACGCGATGCGGCGCGTGCTCCGGTTGAGCAGACGGGTGCGCAGGTGCGTTTCAAGTTGCGCGACCGAACGCGATGCGTAGGCGGTGGTGATGTCCAGGCGCTGGGCCGCGCTCGTGAAGCTGCCCTCCTCCGCCACCCGGACGAAAATGCGCATCATCTGTAACGTGTCCATCGACATGTCCCCGGGATTGAAATCGCTTCGCAGCGGCGCCCGCCCCGGCACGGGCCGGTCTGGCGCGAATCGTGCGGAACAGTACCGCAGCGATGCAGGCGTGTCCAGTTTGCCGTGCGCCGCGGCGGCAGGCCGTCGTTCACGCGACAACCCATGCCGCAGGACGACCGGCGCCGGATCGATGCAGGCCGCATGGCGGCGGCCTGCCGGGCACGCATTGCGCGTGCCGCGTCGCGCTCAGGCCGGGTCGAAAGGATTGCTCAGCACGATCGTGTCGTCGCGCTCGGCGCCCGTCGTGATCATCGATACGGGCGCGCCCGCGACCGCCTCGACGCGTGCGATGAAATCCTGTGCGGCGCGCGGCAGCGCCGCACGCTCGCGCACGCCCTTCACGGTCCCGTCCCACCCGGCGAACGTTTCATAGACGGGCGTTGCGCGCGCCTGCGCATCGAGGCTCGCGGGCAGATGGTCGACGCGTGCGCCGTCGAGTTCGTAGCCGACACACAGCTCGATCGACGCAATGCCGTCGAGCACGTCGAGCTTGGTGAGCGCGAGCGAATCGATACCCGAGATCCGCACGGCCTGCCGCAACTGCGCGGCATCGAGCCATCCGCAGCGGCGCGGCCGGCCCGTGTTGACGCCGAATTCCTGTCCGCGTGTGCGCAGCGTTTCGCCGGTGGCGTCGTTCAGTTCGGTGAGGAAAGGGCCGCCGCCGACGCGCGTCGCGTACGCCTTGGTCACGCCCAGCACGTGACCGAGTTTCGACGCGCCGAGGCCGGTGCCGGCCGCCGCGGCCGATGCAACGGTGCCCGACGACGTCACGAACGGATACGTGCCCCAGTCGATGTCGAGCATCACGGCCTGCGAGCCCTCGAACAGGATGCGCTCGCCGCGCTCGTTCGCGTCGTTGAGGTCGGCCCACACGGGACGCACGAACGGCAGGATCTTCGGTGCGATGTCGACCAGCATTGCAACCATCGCGTCGCGCGAGCACGGCTCGAGCCCCAGGCCGCGGAACCATGCATTGTGGTGATCGACCAGCACGTCGAGCTTGTCGGCAAGCCGGTCCGGCTCCGCCAGATCGGCAACCCGCAGCCCGCGGCGCCCCACCTTGTCCTCGTAGGCCGGCCCGATCCCGCGCAGCGTGGTGCCGATGGGTTCGCGACGCAGACGCTCCTGCGCCTGGTCGATCGCACGGTGAATCGGCAGGACCAGCGTGGCGTTCTCCGCGATCGACAGATTGTCCGGCGTCACCGACAGCCCGAGCTCGGCCATCCGCCCGATCTCGGCCAGCAGCGCCTCCGGATCGAGCGCCACGCCGTTGCCGATCACGCCGCGCTTGCCGCGCACGATGCCGCTCGGCAACAGCGCGAGCTTGTACGTCTTGTCGCCGACGACCAGCGTATGGCCCGCGTTGTGGCCGCCGTTGTAGCGTGCGACGAGATCGGCCTGCGCCGCCAGCCAGTCCACGACGCGCCCCTTGCCTTCGTCACCCCATTGGGCGCCCACCACCACCACGTTCGGCATGCTCCACACTCCATGTGAGAAATTCAGACACATATTCCGGCCGGATCGGCCGTTTGTGTGCCATATTGGCGGAGCATGATCGCCCGATCAAACGATTAAATCTGAGCATTCGCATGAGTAAAACTCACGCGAAACGATGAATGGCCCGACGACTCCCTCCGTTGAATTCGCTGCGCGCGTTCGAAGCCGCGGCCCGGCACGGCAGTTTCACGCTCGCCGCCGACGAGCTGTGCGTGACGCATGGCGCGATCAGCCGGCATGTCCAGCAACTGGAGGCGTGGCTTGGCCGGCCGCTGTTCGAGCGGCACAACCGGCGGGTCGACCTGACCGATGCCGGTCGCGCGTACCTCGCCGAGGTCGGTGCATCGTTCGACCGGATTGCGCTGGCCACCGCGCAGCATTTCGGCCAGGGGCAGCAGCGCGTGCTGCGCGTCAGCGCGCCCGCGACGTTTTCGCTGCGCTGGCTCGTGCCGAAGCTGTCGTCGTTCCAGGTCGCCCATCCGGCCGTCGAAGTGCGGCTGTCGACATCGAACGAGCCGATCGAGAAGTTGCGCGACAAGGTCGACCTGATCGTCCGCGGCGGCCCGCAGGCAATCGACGGCTATGTCGCCGAGGAATTCCTGTCCGAAGTCAGGCTACCCGTATGCGCGCCGAAGCTGCTCGAGGGCAGGCCGTTGCGTACGCCGGCCGATCTCGCGGGCTTCACGCTGCTGCATGCGGCGACCTATCCCGGCATGTGGCCCGAGTGGCTCGCGGCAGCGGGGCACGCGAATCTGGTGCCGCGGCATTCGCTCACGCTCGAGCATTTCTATCTGACGCTGCAAGGCGCGCTCGACGGTCTCGGCGTCGCGATGGGGCCGATCGCGCTCGTCGCGGACGACATCGCCGAAGGCAGGCTGGTGCAGCCGTTCAGCGAACCGGCACTGCCGCCGTGGCGCTACTTCACTTATGTGGCGGCTGCGCGCGCGGAGGACGAAGCCGTGCGGGCATTCAAGGACTGGCTGAAAGTGACGGGGAATGCGGCGGCAGCGAACGCGCGGCGCTGACCAGGTCCTGACGGCGACGATCGCTCGGTCGGTGTGGGTTTCGGGCGCCGTTGCGACGCCGCGTATTGCTCGTGCATGAACGAGCCTCGTCGTTCATCCAACGGTTTTTGCATTCCGTAGGATTACTACTAGTCTGAACAGGACGGACGGACAGAGCAGGAAGAGTCACCGCATCGAGGTGGTTTCCACCTCATCGAAAAACAAAGGATACCGAATTATTTGATGCGGATGTGATACCCGCATGGGTGCCCGGACACGCATCGCGTTTCCGCAGCACAAACGACAAACCCCGGCTCGAGCCGGGGCTTTTCTCGCGACGGACGCTTATTGGCTGGCGCCCGCGGCTTCGCCCGCCTTCTTCTCAGCGTTCTGCAGGTTCTGCGGGTAGTTCGGATCGTTGGCCGCCGGCTTGTAACCCGCGTCTTCGAGCTTCTTCAGTTCGGCGTTGTTCTTCGCGCGCGCTGCCTTGTGTTCGGCTTTGCGTTTTGCCCGTGCTGCCTTGCGTGCTTCACGCTTCGCAGCTTTCGCATCCGAAGCGGCGGATGCGGCCGGTGCGCTGGCGTCGGTCTGCGCGAACACCGGAGCAGCCGAGCCGAAGAGGAACGCCGCTGCCGTAGCAGCCAGCGTCAGTTTTTTGATCTGGATTCGCATCGCTGAACTCTCTTTTCTGATTGGTCACGGAGTGAAAGGACATCGAGATACCGCCCCTGCCCCTGGCCGGTCTTCATCTCGCGATCAGGGCCTTTGCATCATAACCGCGTTGCAAAAAATGTGGCGCTATCGTGCGCACATTCTTGGGGATACATGTATGGGAAACGTCGCATCGTCACGTCTCCCGCGTGCCCGCCGGATCCTCGTTTCGCAGGGACACGGCAATACATCACGCGACGTGTGCGACCACCGCAAACATGTGACGAAGCGGATTGTTCCGTCGATACGATGCAGGTTGCCGATGAGGACGAGATCCGCTTCGGCGCACCGCGCCCGCGTACGACGCCGACTGTTTCATCCGTGGAATTTGCTGCTCCCGCAACGCGATCGTTGCCTCATGAGCAGAACATGCGACGGAATCGCGGACCTGTGCGCCATGTTGCGATTTGCGGCCGCGCGAACGACGGCTCCTCCCATAAATGACCACGAATCGTTCCATGCCGAGTCCGCCCCGTTCCACTACACGTCGGCCCGATACGATGCGAACGATCGGGTAACCGGTGGCCGCTTGCATGGTTACCTGTTCGGCGCGATTCGTCGCCACTTCTGGGAGATGACATCTGCCGCACAAGGTGAGCGCTTCGATCGGCATTCGTTCACGATCGCGCATCTGCATCGTACGATGCAGTCGCATGAGCGCCTGCGCTGCGCGCGTCATCGTATCTGCATCACGAAGCGTTTTGCGCCTGTGCGACAAGCACGCCGGCGCGTCTGGCGCTGCGCGCATACGCCACAGCTTTTCCATCGGGTGCCCTTATCTCGTGCGGACGCGTCGCACGGACGGTCCATCAACCTGCGAGGAGCTAGTCGGTGAGCCTTTACAAGATCCGACAACTTCCGACGGTGAGCATTTTCGGGATTCGAGTATGTTTCCAGCGAGCGTGAGCCTGGTTGACTCGCCTCACGTTCGGAACCATGCCGGGATCGCCGTGACCGAAGCGCGTTTGATCGTCGTGTCGACCGGCACAGGGATGCAATTCTTGTCCGGTCTGTCGAGATCCCGTACCGATTTCGATACGGGCCCAAAGGTAGAAAACTATGAGGCCAAATGAACGGAGCAAGGGCCCGGGGTTTCGTCCGCGCACCGGTCACTGACTGAAAAGTGTCGGACGAGCCGGCGCGCGATAGCCGAAGACTTATCCACGGAAGCGCGGGCACAGACGCAAAAATAACCGCTTGCGGATGAATTCCGGTCATTTCTCACTGCCCTGAAGCCTACCCGCAGTATTCCTGTGCGGGTGCGATGGCCGTTTTCTACGGGTAATCCCGGACGGAGAAACCTCCCGCTGTGGGCATTTTCCGATCCCATAGATGGGAACCTATGTCCCGAAAACGCGGATTCCATCCCATAAGTTTCTACGTTTGAGCGCTTGTTAGTAGGTACTCACCCTCTTGCGAAGCCTTGTCAGGCCTGGGAGGCTCGCAGAATGAGGTCACATATCGGGGGATCCACAGGCTGGAGACCCGGATTGCTGTGCCCGTCGAACCCGCTGGAGTCCCTTTGGTAGCGGTTTATGGGGGTTGTTTTTCTGCACAGGCACACGTGTGTTTACATCTTTGGTAAACAACGTTTACTTCTTTAACTACTTTTAGACGGCTCACAGCCTTGTCTGGCAAGGGTTTGACAGGTGTTCGGTACCCATTTATGGGAGCACAGGCGGAAGAGTATGGGGTTTCAGGTCTGTGGATTTGGGGAATCGGGTACCGCGTTGTGGGAAATGGGGGTTGTGGATATGGGGCACGCGTAGCCTGTTATGGGAATTCGGACCAAAAACACTTCAGGTAGCCCTCTATGGGGGAATCCATTGGTAGCCATTTATGGTGCGTTCCAGCTGATCGGTTGGTGCCGCCGGGCACAGCATTTTATGTGGGGTAGCCGGTTATGGGGCGGACTTCAGGTAGTCGTTTATGGGTGCCTGTATTGACCGCGTGATCTCGTTTGGCTCGTCCCTATAGTTGTGGCGTCCCATAAACAGGATCAGGCCGGTAGAAAGGTTACCTTCTGTGGGGGAATCTGAAGGTAGTCATCCATGGGGAGCATTTTCGCCTGTCGGACACCGTTGAACACAAAACGCCACGCCGGTGGATTTCAACAGGTACCCATTCATGGGGCGTGTTGAAGGTAGCGCGTTATGGGAGGAACGCAGATCGTGTTGCAGGGCACCACGAATCGGGTTCGCCAATCCAGTTCGAGTCGATTGTTTCCCATGGATGGGTACCTTTGATAGGGCAAGTCCCATGCCGGATCCTGGCGACAAACCACACAGGTAGAAGGTTTTGGGAGCTGTTTTTGACCAAAAGGTATATGGATATGGGGCTCCGAACAAATAGGAAAACCTAGGTTTTTCCTTTTGTGACGGGAACTTAGCATCGATAGTGAAAGTGATACCGTAGAAAGAGACGTTGCTCGGTGGCTGGAAAAGGTATAAAGTCCGCCATCAACACGGTCACCTTCTCCGGACATCACGATGCCGCGCAAGCCCGCAATCAAAGGCTCCGACAAGCAGGTTTCGCTATTTCAGACGCCCGAGCCTCCCGATCTGCTGCGCAAGGCGGTCCAGGCCATTCATATCGCTCCGAAGTCCGGAAAGATCGGGCTGCAGCAGCGCAAGATGTTCAGCTCGTTGATCAAGAATGCCCTTCGTCAGGAAGCGTTCGAGCCCGGCCGGACGAGCTTCTCGATCTCGATCGCCGCGCTCTCGCACGAAAGCGGGTTGAACAGCAACAACACGAAGTACGTGAAGGACACGGTCAACTCGCTGATCAGTACCGTCGTCAACTGGGACTACCTTGCGGCCGACCGCTCGACGGTGTGGAAGGCGTCGGGCCTGCTCGCCGGCGCCGAACTCGAGCAATCGGTGCTGAAGTACAGCTTCTCCGACCAGATTCGCAGCGAGCTGCTCAATCCGGAGATCTACGCGCTCATCGATATGCGGATCGCGCGCGAGTTTCGGCGCTCGCACTCGCTTGCGCTGTGGGAAAACACGGTGCGCTACGAAGGGATCGGCATCACGGCGAAGATTCCGCTGCCAAAATTCCGCGATCTCATCCTCGGTCAGGACAAGGCATCGCAATCGTACAAGGAGTACAAGCTCTTCAAGAGCAAGGTCCTGGTGCCGTGCATTCAGGAGGTGAACGAAGTTTCCGACCATACGCTCGAGCTGATCGAACACAAGTCAGGTCGCAGCGTGGAGGCCGTCCAGTTCAAAGTGACGCGCAAGCAGAGCGCGGATATGGTCGAGGAAGGCGACGTCAAGAACGAAGCACTCGTCGACGAAGTCGCCAAGTTCGGCATCCCGCGTTCGGAAGCGCGCCGGCTGATCACGCAGTACGGTGTGCAGCGCATCAAGGCGGCAATCGCCTATACGCTCAATCGGACTACGAAGAAGAATGCAGCCCCTGTCGACAACGTGGCCGCGTATTTCCGCAAGGCGCTGACACACGGCTATACGCTGGCCGACGGTCAGGGGACCGAAACGGCCGCGCCGGCAAAGGAATCCGCGCAGAGCAAGCAGGAACAGATTCGCGACAAATACCTGGCGGCGAAGGTCGACGAAGCCGGTGCGTATTTCCGCGAGCTGGAGATCGACGACCAGACCAAGCTGATCGAGCGCTACAACGAGACGGTGGCCGGTTCGAAGGATCTCACGCTGTCGCCGAAGAAGAAGGCGAGCAAGCTGGCGCAAACCAGTTTCTTCCGTTGGCTGGCGATCGACACCTGGGGCGAACCGACCTCGGACGACTTGCTGGAATTCCTGCTGAAAAGCAGCCTCGCGACCAGCTGATCAAGGCCTCGCAGCCTGGCATGCGCCGCGCGCCGGACTTCATCCGGTTGCGCGGTGCCGTGCAGGCGCGGGGCCTTTGTCTTGGCGCACCTACTTTTGCGCGGCTTCTGCCAGTTCGGCGACGTACGCGTCGATTACGGTCTTGAGCCGGTCGGCGAGTGCTTCCTGGTGAGACGCATCGACTCCCTTCAGTTGCAGATCCAGACGCCCGTCCGGATAGGTCTTCAGCTGACCGATCGCGCGTGATTCGAGCGCGAAATCGTGACGGACGCTGTAGCGCGTGCGCCCCGCCTTCTTGTTGCCGTCGCTCTGCGCGCGAAGGAAATTCTCGAGGTCGCGCACCGACTTTTTCCGGTCGATCACCGCGGTGAGCAGCCGGTCGGCAGCCGGTTCGCCCAGGCGCTCGAAAATCAGCTTCAGGAAGTACGCCGCCTGCAGGCCGACCACATCGTTCGCGCTGGCCATCCGTTCGAGCAGCGTGTTGGGCAGAGCGTTCAGCGACAGCGTCTTGCTAATCGATGCCTTGTCCTTGCCGATCTTTTCCGCGAGCGTGTTCTGGTCGGGGAAGACCTTTTCGTCGAGAAGACGCTTCCACGCGACCGCATCGTCGAAGATCGTCTGGCGCTCGTGGTCGTGGTTGGCGCGATACGCGATCGTATAGAGCTGCTCGGGCGTGTGGTCCGTGCGAAACGTCGCGTTGATCGTCTCGTCGCCGTTGATGCTCGTCGCGCGCAGGCGGCGTTGCCCGTCGATCACGACGAGTTTGCCGGGAAATTCCGGGAGCCGGGTGACCTTGATCGGCTCGATCTGCCCTTCCCGTTTCAGTGTCAGCGCGAGCTCGTGCAGGCTCGATTCCGAATAGAACACGCGCGGGTTGAACGGGTTCGGGATACAGTCCTTGACCGCGACTTTCTGCGGCGCGCCGAGGTCGATCGCGTCGGCGGACGTGGTCGAGGCGGGGGCGACGGGGGGAGCGGCTTCGACGGCGGGATTCGACGCGGGCACCGGCTCCGGCAGGCGCGTTTCGAGCGCCGCGTTTTCCTGCGCGAGCCCGCGCAGCAGGCCGGCCGCGAGATGCAGGTTGCCGGTCGGCTTCTTCTCTTTTGAGGTGTCCTTAGCCATGAGCGGCTCCGGTAGCGCGCGTCGACGCGATGTATTGGGCCATTTCGGTGACCAGGCGCTCGATTTCCGCGCGGGCTTCCTTCAGCCCCTTCAGGTATCGATTGTGATGATGGATCGTGGTGCCGAGGGCGAACGTCTGCCGGTAGACCTCTCGCTGCGCGATCTGGCTGTCGAGCAGATGCTCCCCTATTTCTTCAGCCCTTAGAATTTTTAAAATTTCTTCACGCATTTTAGTTTTTCCATTGACGCTATTCAGCATCAGCGCGGAAGACAAATTCGGGTTCCGAACGGCACGCATCGACTCGATCATTCGAATCATCGCGACGGTGCTGTACAGGTCGGCGGGCGACGGGGACAGCGGGACGAGGCAGAAATCGGCGACCTCCAGCACGGACGCGATGCGCGGGTCTTCGAGGTTGCCCGGGCAATCGACGACGATCACATCGAAATTTGCGTCCTGCTTCTTGATCTCGCCGCCGATGCCGCGACCGGCGGGGGCCAAAGACAGAACCGTCATCGGGAGCGTATTTTCCCCGCTCGTGACCCATCTGACTGACGTGCCTTGAGGGTCGGCATCGATCAAGGCGACCTTGTTGCCGCCAGCCTCGAAGGCCGCCGCGATATTGACGGAGATGGTCGTCTTTCCAGTACCACCTTTTTGATTACTAACGGCGATCTTGAAAGCCATTAAATTCCTCCAAGGAGTTTTGCGTAATATATGCAGTTGTTGTTGAAAAGTCCAGAAAAGTGTTAGATGAACAGAGAAATTTTCTGATCAATGTGGTTGTCACGTGACAAGCAGGCCAAATGGCTAGCAGATTATTTCTTGAGTTCAAATCGACTGAAAAATAAAAACGGACAATACTTCATTTGAAATGGTAAGTGCCGATGGAGTGGTGGGGAATTCGGCGACGGACGCGACAAGAATCGCGGTGCGGTTTCTTCTAAGGATGATTTTGTTGTCGACCTGAAAATGCGGGACAGGTTTTCGAACTACTTGCGAACTTGAACAGCGTCGGGATCTGCAGTTGTCACGTGACAAGTCGATGCGGATGACTAGGATCGCAAATGCACGCCGACGGGGAGTATGCAGATTCGACGCGCAGTGGACTCGGGGGATTCTTTCTTCCTCTTTCGTCATTGCCGCTGTTGCGCTCAGATATGCTGGTGCTGGTGCTGGTGCTGGTGCTGGTGCTGGTGCTGGTGCTGCGACTGCGACTGCGACTGCGACTGCGACTGCGACTGCGACTGCGACTGCGACGGACGTGGTTGTTACGTGACAACCCGCCTCAGTTGTGATTCCGGGCGGGTTCGCTAGCCTCAATGCACTTACTAGAGAACTTGCTAGCGTGAAGAAATCCGTGCGATATGCGAAGTGGACGTGGTCGATCGGACAAGGTCACGGGTGGGGAGCCGTTCGATTCGCATGGTTGTCACGTGACAACCGCTGAGGTCTCATGTCGGCATAACCTGCTTCATACCGATGTGGCGTCTTCATTGGGGAGCCATATTAGCGAGTTGGAACGTGCGAGTGATATGTGCGAGCGAGCGGTACTGGCCGGGCGGCTCGGCCATCCTCTAGCATTCTTGTACTCTGCAGGCTCTCGATCTCTCACGGCATGTCAGATGGGAGCTTTGGCGGCCATGATATGGCCCCAATAAATTGACCCCGGTCTGCGCTCCCCCTTGCCACGACGACGCGGCAAGGGGAGGGTTGATATTCGGAGCTTTGTTGCGTCAACGAGTGATTCAATGGTGGAGGGTATCGACGTCGTTTCACGTATCTTGATCGCGCGACGGCTTTTGGGGCGAATTCATGCATGTCGCCGAGGCGAGATGACGCGAATCGACAGGGTCGTGAAACATTTCTCTAAAACGGTCCGTCTCCGTAAACCCTTGTCTAGCAATCAGTTGCGCCACTTTCTTCATGTTGTTTCACGCGAACTGAACGTGATTGATGGGTAAAATGGGGGCGCATGGAGCTCGAGCGTCCTATTGGGTTCAAGCGATGAAAAGTGAGGTCAAGCCGTATCAATGAAAACGTGTTTTGTAGTTTTCAATACGTTCCGCTCTGCGAAGACAATCGACACGCCGTCGAACTGCGACGTCGCGCCGAACAGACCCACGGGGATTCAAGAGATGCGACGCCCCTCTTCATCGCCAGTTGTCACGTGACAACGCGCTGCCCCGGGTGGTGCCGGATTGCGAATCCACGGGTGTTGGGAGAAATCGAAGCGGGCGCCGGGCCGATGTTGAATTTATCGGGCGTCCAAAGACTGCGTCGAACTAATGCTGATTCTGTAGACAGCCTCGGATGACCCTCTCCGATGGGCTTGGCCAATGTCTATCGCAGCGCATACGAAACGGGGATCTGCAGAAACTGCATCAAGAAGATAAGGTGCATTGCCACCGTCGGGCCGGCCGTGTCTATCTGGATAGCGTGGAAGGTCAGATTTCCGGCCTCACCGATCATCGTCACCGACCATCAACAACGCGTTCGCTACCAAGCCCCGTATCGCGACGAAAATTCATCGCCGCGACGTTTCCGCCCAGAAACCGTCGCGGCCATCGAACCTACTTCGTCGCTTGCGACGCGCAGGGTTGCCACCGGCGTGTCTTCGTTTCGGCAGTCTTTGCCGGCTCATCGACCGATCGCCACCACCGCTCGCCGCGATGTGGCTTATTCAGGTCGAGCCGCTCACCCATCCTGGGCGTTGACAGCTCGACGCCATGCACCATTGCCAGCGCGGTGACGCGTTCGAACGGCTCCTGCCAACGATGCATCGCGAGATCGAACGTGCCATTGTGAATCGGCATCAGCGTGCGACCGCGCAGGTCGATATGCGCCTGCACGGTTTCTTCCGGCTGCATGTGCACGTAAGGCCATTGCGGGTCGTATGCACCGGTCTCGATCAGCGTCACGTCGAAGGGCCCAAGACGCTCGCCGATTGTCCGGAAACCGTCGAAATAGCCGGTGTCGCCGCTGAAGAACACGCGCAGATCGTCGTCGACGACGACCCACGACGCCCACAGCGTGCTGTTGCCGTCAAACAGGCTGCGCCCGGAGAAGTGCTGCGCCGGTGTCGCGATCAACGTCAGGCCGTCGACGTCGATGCTCTGCCACCAGTCGAGCTGCCGTACCTTCTGCGAGTCGATACCCCATTCGATCAGGCGGTCGCCGACGCCCAACGTCGTGACGAACACGCCGGTGGTGGCCGCAAGCGCGAGCACCGTGTCACGGTCGAGATGATCGTAGTGATCGTGAGACAGGATCACGCCGCGCAACGGCGGGAGGTCCTCGAGCGCAATCGGTGGCGCATGGAAGCGCTTGGGGCCGACGCGCCGGAACGGCGATGCACGCTCGGCAAACACGGGATCGGTCAGCCAGAACTCACCGCGCAGTTTCAACAATAACGTTGAATGCCCCAGCCGATACAGGCTGCGGTCGGGGGCCGCGTCGAGTTGCTCGCGGGTCAGTGAATCGATGGGCAATGCGCCTGTCGGAACCGTGTTGCGCGGCTTGTTGACCAGCATGTTCCATGCGATACCCAGCGTCTTGCCGAAGCCTTCGACCGGTCGCGGTGCGACGTTGCTGAAGCGTTCGCCGTTGTGCTGCGGCGACTCGCCGGACAGCGTGCGGCCACGCCTGGCGGCGGCGAAACCCAGTACGCGATGAAGAAAAACGAGAGGCGAAGCCATGTCGATTCGTCCGGAAATAAAAGTACACCGAGCAGTGTAGTTTATCCCTGGGAAAAGTAAACTCGGCGGTGTAAAATTTTTTGTATGGATACGAGCACTTCTCCTCAGCGCCTGACCGACCGAAAGCGTGCGGCAATACTCGCCGCGGCGATCGAGGAATTTCTCGCGGCCGGCTATGACGCAACCAGCATGGATCGCATTGCCGCGCGCGCCGACGTGTCGAAGCGCACCGTCTACAACCACTTCCCGGGCAAGGAAGCATTGTTCGCGGCGATCCTGCATCAGCTGTGGGACGCGACACTTACCGCCGGCGCGCCGGCTTACTGCGCCGACGTGCCGTTGCGCGATCAACTGCTCGCGCTGCTGGGCCGCAAATTGCGGTTGCTGAACGACGAAGCGTTTCTCGCACTCGCACGCGTCGCGATCGGTGCGGCCATCCACTCGCCGGAACGCGCGCGCGACATGGTCGAGCGCATGGGCGAGCGCGAAGAAGACGTGACGGTCTGGATTCGCGCGGCCGCGGCGGCCGGCCGGCTGACGGTGACCGATCCGGTATTCGCCGCGCATCAGCTGCACGGAATCGTGAAAGCGTTCGCGTTCTGGCCGCAGGTGACGATGGGCCAGCCGCCGCTCGGTGTGCGGGAGCAGAAGAAGGTCGCGGAAGCGGCTGCCGACATGTTTCTTGCGTACTACGCGCGTGCGGGCCACGCTGGTGCGAGTGCCGGGCAGGACTGACCGCACATCGTGCGAAGCGCGGAGTGGAACAGGCGCTCGATATACTCGATGTGCGCTGCGTCTGCCGCCTCGAAGAATCTGCCATTCGACAGCGGAAGAACGCAGGCCCGGGCACACACGTCGACGTAGTCCGTTTGAGCCGTACCGACGGGTGCGGCGGACGCATTTGAAACCGAACGCGAGCGAACCCCGATGAAGACGCTGTTGATCGTCTATCACACGATGACCGGAGGCACGCAGCAGATGGCCGAGGCGGCCGCAGATGCCGCGCGCCAGCAACCCGGCGTCGACGTCAGGTTGCAGCGTGCGGATGCGACGAGCGCGGATGACGTGCTCGCCGCCGACGCCTACCTCTTCGCGACGCCGGAAAATCTCGCCGCGATGTCCGGGCTGATGAAGGATTTCTTCGATCGCTGTTACTACGCGGCACTCGATCGGGTGAACGGCCGTCCGTATGCGGCGATGATCTGCGCAGGCAGCGACGGACAGAACGCGCTGCGCCAGATCGACCGGATCGCGACCGGATGGCGGCTCAGGAATGTGGCGCCGGGCCTGATCGTCTGCACCCATGCGCAGACACCGGAGCGCATCCTCGCGCCGAAGACGATCGGCAGCGAGGATCTCGCGCGCTGCGCGGAGATCGGCGCGGGTCTTGCCGCAGGGCTTGCTCTCGGCGTGTTCTGATTGGCGACGATCGAGCCGGCCACCGCGAGGCCGCAACTGCGCGCAACGACCGGAGCGCGACGCCTCGTGTGCCGCGTTCGATGACCGCGAGTGCTAGCGATGCGCACGATTCGCGGGACACCACTCCAGCGAACCGCATTGGCGTTCGCGGCAGCGACACCCAGCGATACCAAGCGACACCAACAGCTTGTCGATGCCCCGGTCAACCTTTGCCGATACTGGCAGCTGATGATGTTCGGGCCACAGGCTTTTCACGTGAAGCGCACTGAAGCGAGAAAGTGCGGAAAGCGACACTACGTAACGCGTGTGTCGATACCTGTCGAAAACACCGCCATAATGCGCGTCACGACTGCGCGGACGCCTTGCCTGCCACCCGGATCCGTCAAATCCGAACCGGTGAGTCAACCGACTGCCGCGCGTACCGGTATACTTCCACTCCTGCCTTTGTCCGGCATCGTGGCCGGGTGCCTGAAACAGTGGTGGTGGCGATGCGGCCCCGCAATGATCCGCATCGGTGGCAGTCGAGCCGCAGGCGATGCGGCGAACGCCGATGTGCGGAATGGCCGCACGAACCACACCTTATATTCCTGGTGGATTGAATTTATGGGTTTTGAACAACTTGCCGAATTGCGGGCGCAGCTCGCAGCCAAGGCCAAGCAGGAGCGCAACGCGAAGCGACCGGCTACGCAACCGGACGCAGGCGCGAAGCCGAAGTCCGGCGACCGGCCCGCTCGTGGGGCCAAATCGGGTGCCGGGGCCAAAGCGCCGTCCGGCGCGAAGCCCGCTTCGGCGAAGCCGTCGACGCCGGTCGATCCGGTCATCGTCGCGATCGGCAAACTGCAGCGCCGGTTCCCGCGCGCGTTCCCGAAGAATCCGGCTCCCAAGGTGCCGCTGAAGGTCGGTATCTGGGACGATCTCGCCCGCGAGGCGCAGGCCGTCGGCCTGAGCGAAGCCGAACTGCGCGAGGCAATGTCCACGTGGTGCCGCGGCAATCGTTACTGGTCGTGTCTCGTCGAAGACGCGGTGCGGGTCGATCTGCAAGGTAACGAAGCCGGACGTGTGACGCATGACGACGCCGCGCGTGCGCGCCGGCTGAAGTCGCGTCGTCCGGGCAACAAGGGCGGCGCACAAGCAGCGAAGGGCGCACCGCAGCAGCCGAAGGCCGATGCACAGGCCGACGCCGCCGCGCCGCAGCCGGCAGCCGTGGAAGCACCGGCCGATGCAGCACCGCAGGCCGAGCAGCAAACGGCCGCGAGCGAGTAACACGCGATGCGTCGCCGCGCGATATGCGCGGCGACGGCCGGCCTTCACCGCGCATATCGCGCATCACATGACGGACCGACCTGTCCTTGTCCGGGCAGGTCGGGACTGCCACCGCTGGCCGCACAGCCAGTCAGCCTTACCCGATCAGCATCGAACTGCCAATCGAACCGACGACGAAAGCACGTCGGCGGACGCGGCGTGTGCAACGTGTCGCTTACGTCGGGCGCGCGGCGACAGGCATCGGGGAGTGTCGGTGCGCATCATGAATGCACGGTGCCGTCCCATCCGGAGAACGATGCACAGGCGGGCGTCCCGCGCGACTGCGTATCCACGCTTGCGCGCAGACGATCGACGCATGCGCCATCGAGTGAGTGACCAACGCACATCCGCTTGCGTTCAATCACGATAATTCGTGTTCCTAATTTAATCGGATCGGGGATGAAACCCGGATTCGCACCCACGCGAATATGTCTCACGTGAACTGTTGTCAGGCGCGAAGTGCGGCCGTATTCGAGAGACGGACGTTGAGATGTCCGGATGCGCCGCCGCGGCCGGCCGCTCGTCAGTTGGCGACCCGTAACACAAACGCGATAATCTCCCCGGCACGAATCGTCGGGCCGGCCTGCGTTGCCGCCCGTGCATGACGCGACAGGTACCTGAAAGCCTGCGCAATTCGTCCGACATTCCCCGACATTGAAAGGCACCGGCAAACCGCAAGCGCCACCGCATCGCACGCAACCTGCCGATTCCATACGCCCAACGCCAACGCCAAGACCGCATCATGAACCCGAGACATTCCGCGATTCTCGTCGCGCTCACCGCCGCCGCGCTGTTCGGCGCCGCGACGCCGCTCGCCAAGGCACTGATCGGCGCGATGTCGCCGTTCATGGTCGCGGGCCTGTTCTATCTCGGCAGCGGGATCGGCCTGGGCGTCGGGATCCTGCTGCGCGGGTTGCGCCGCCGCCGCGCGCCGGCCGAGGACGCAGCGCCGCTGCAGCGCGCGGACCTGCCGTGGCTCGCCGGCGCGATCGCGGCCGGCGGCGTTGCGGGTCCGGCGCTGCTGATGCTAGGGCTGTCGAGCACGCCGGCCGCCACGAGTGCGCTGCTGCTCAATCTCGAAGGCGTGCTGACGGCGGTCATCGCGTGGGTCGTGTTTCGCGAGAACGTGGATCTCCAGGTGTTTCTCGGCATGGTTGCGATCGTCGCGGGCGGCACGCTGCTGTCGTGGGTGCCGGGGCGCGCCGGCGTGCCGGTCGGCGCGCTGCTGATTGCCGGCGCATGCCTGTGCTGGGCGATCGACAACAACCTGACCCGCAAGGTCGCCGCGAACGATGCGATGGTCATCGCGTGCGTGAAAGGCCTGGTCGCCGGGCCCGTGAACATCGGCATCGCGCTCGCGACGGGTGCGTCGCTGCCCGCCGTTCCGGCCGCGGCCGCCGCGATGCTGACCGGCCTCGGCGGCTACGGGATCAGCCTCGTGTTGTTCGTCGTCGCGCTGCGCCATCTCGGCAGTGCACGCACGGGCGCGTATTTTTCGGTGGCGCCGCTGTTCGGCGTCGTGCTGTCGTTGCTGATCTGGCCGGCGCTGCCGTCGGTCACGTTCTGGATCGCGGCCGCGCTGATGGCGCTCGGCATCTGGCTGCACGTGCGCGAACGGCACGAACACGAGCATGCGCATGAGCGGCTCGAGCATACGCACCGGCATCGGCACGACGAACATCATCAGCACGCGCACGACTTTCCGTACGACGGCGATGAACCGCACACGCATCCGCACGTGCATCTGCCGATCACGCACAGTCACGCGCATTTTCCGGACATTCACCACCGCCATCGACACTGATCGCGCGGCACGGGAGCACGACCCGCGCTGTGTGCCACGCGCATTGCAAGGTAACCGTTTATGGGGCCGCCGTTCGGGTCCGCTGCGCGGCTGCGGCTGCGGCGTCGATCGACGGGGCGAACCGTAGCGAGTCAGTCGTCCGTCTGAATCAACCGGATCAACGACCCGTCCGGGTCGATCAGCGCGCCGACGGTGCCGCCCCATGCCTCGCGTTTCGGCCGATGCACGCGCGGCCAACCGGTCGTTTGCTCGGGAATGCCGGCGGCGAGCACTTCGTCGAAAAACGCACCGACGTTCGCGAGCCGGAAGCAGCAGCTGAACCAGCTCGCGGCCGGATCGAGACCGGGATGCGGAAAGAATTCCAGCAGCAGGTCGCCGCGTCTCAGGATCATCCAGCCGTCGTCGCGCCAGGTTTCGACGAAGCCGAGCTTCGCGTAGAACAGCGACGTAACTTCGAAATCGCGCGACGGCAGATTGGGACTCGCAAAGTCGGTCAAGGCGGTTCCTCCAGTGGGTGCAGCGATCGAACGAACGCGCGGGAAAACGTGCGGACGGATGTCGCGCATGGTCGGTCAAACGATGCGCACCGGCAAGCCGCGCAAGCCGCCGCCGCGACTATCGTCCCGCGGGAAAGCAGAATCCGAAATCCTCGCAGCCCGGGCATCCGGGGGCGGGCCCGGGCGGCAGGCCGAGCGATGCGGCCGCTTCCTGCGCGAGGAATTTCTTCCAGCGCAGGTTCGCGACATTGCGTGCGGCGAGCGCGGGGAAATAGCGGTCGAGCAGCGCGGACACCGCGGCGCGTCCGTCGAGGCCGAGATCGCGCCACAGGTGATCGGGGCGCAGGCACGCATGCGCGATGATGGTCGCGACGCAGTCGGCATCGTCGCGTGCGACGGCGCAATGCGCATCCTGCATCAACCGCGCGTGCAGTGTCGCGACGAACTGCGCGTGCGCGGTCGGCAGCGGCGCGATGGCGGCCGCCGACACGAGCGCGGCGGCATCGTCCGAACCCAGGTGCGGAAACTGGCGGGCAAGCAGGCCGCTCAACCGTGCGGGAGACAGACCGAGCAGCGCGAGCTCGTTGCGGCATGCGCGTGCCGCAACGAGCGTGCCGAACAGACGTGCATCCGGAGAATCGGCGTCGGCCGCCCCGGCCAGCAGCGATTGCAATATGCGCTCATGCGCGTGCTCGAGCATGGACGTCATCGTGTGCGCCCGCGCGCCGGTCGAGCGTCGCACGCCGCTTGCGGGTGCGGCGCGCGACGGATCGTCGGTGCGGTCGACAGGGCGCTCACTCGACTCCGACGATCACGCTCGACGCCTTGAAGATGGCGGACGCGGCCCTGCCGCTCGCGAGGCCGAGACGATCGACGCTGTCGTTGGTGACGATCGCGACGATCTCGGCGCCGCCCGCCGCCTTGATCACGACTTCCGAATTGACCGCGCCTTTCGCGATCGACGACACGGTGCCCGAGACGCAGTTGCGGGCCGACACCTTGCTGCTGTCGACGTCGACCATCACGATCACCGACGAAGCCTTGACGAGCGCAAACGCCTTCGTGCCGGCCGCGAGGCCCAGCGATGCGACGCTGCCATGCGTGATCACCGCGACGATGTCGAGGCCGTCCTGGGTACGCAGCGTGATTTCGTCGTTGACCGCACCGGGCTTGACGGCGCCGATCTGGCCGGCGAATTGATTACGGGCGCTGGTTCGCATGATGACTCTCCGGGAAATGGGCCGCCCGACGGGCGGCCGGCGAATGACGGAAACAGCGGACGAGTTTACCGGCAATGCAGGCGACGCGCGACGTCGGCATCGGCATACCGGACATGCGAAATCGCGCACGATGGCGCGGGACGGCAGACGTGTCTTGCACGCCGGCTGCCGCCCCGCGCGCGCTTACTTTGCGGCGGCCGGCGCCGCGGCCGGCGTACCCGCTGCGGAAGTCTGCTGCGCCGCAGCGGGCGCAGCATCGCCTTCCCATCCGCCGCCGAGGGCGAGGAACAGCTTGACCTGGTCGGCGGCGACCTGGCCCTCGGCCGCGGCGACCTGCGCGCGCACGCTCGTCAGCGTGCGCGTCGCATCGAGATCGGAGATGAACGACTCGCGGCCGGCCGTATAAAGCCGGTGCGTTTCGTCAGCGGAACTGCGCGCCGATTCGTAGGCCGTGCGCAGCGCATCGGTGCGCTGCACGTCGGCAGCATAGGTCGCGAGGCTCGACTGCGTTTCGCGCAGCGCGTTCAGCACGACGCCGTCGAAATGCGCGAGCGCGCCACCGGTCGCGGCTTCAGCCTCGCGCACGCGCGCGCGCTGGCCGTTGACCGGGAACGACCAGCTGATCAGTGGTCCGAACGACCAGCGATTGGTGGTGGACGAGAACAGGTCGGCAGCGACGCCGACCGAGCCGGCCGACGCGCCGATGCTGACCGACGGATACAGCGCGGCCGTCGCGACGCCGATCCGCGCGGTCGCGGCGGCGAGCTGGCGCTCGGCCTCGCGCACGTCGGGGCGGCGGCGCAGCAGCGCGGCGCCGTCGCCGATCGGAATCGGCTGGCGCAGCTTCGGCAGCCGCTCGCATTCGGCGACAGCCTTCGGCAGGTCGGCCGGCGAACGCGCGAGCAGCGCGGCGAGCTGGTACTGCGCGATCTTGCGGCGGCCTTCGAAACGCGGGATGTCGGCCGCGAGCGTGCGCACCTGCGTGACGCCGCGCGTGACGTCGGTCTGGTTGCCGCGCCCCGCGTCGCGCAGCCGCTGCGACAGCTTCACGCGCTGCTGCTGCAGCGCGAGCGACTGCTTCGCGATCGCGAGCTCGTCGCCGGCGGAGCACGACTCGACGTACGCGCGCACGACGTCCGCGACGACCGTGATGCGTGCGAGGTCGGCGGCCGCTTGCACGGCTTCGCTGTCCGCGCGCGCGGCCTCGACGCCGCGCCGCAGCTTGCCGAACAGGTCGAGCTCGTACGACACGCTGATGCCGACCGCACCTTCGTTCACGACCGGCAGCTTGTTTTCGAGCAGATACTGTTCGGCCGATTCCTGCGCGCGCTGCACGGCGGCTTCCGCGCGGCCGGAAAAGCCGCCCTGTTCGTTCGCGACTTCCAGCGCCGCGCGCGAACGCGCAAGGTTGGCCGCGGCGACGCGCAGGTCGGTATTCGATTTCAGCGCGCTGCGCACGAGTTCGTCGAGCACGCGGTCGTCGTACAGCTGCCACCAGTTGCCGGGCACCGCGTCGCGCGACACGAGCGTGCCGTTCGCATCGTCGAGCGCATGGTTCGCGAGCGGCGCATTCACGTACGCCTGCTGCGGCAGCCTGTAGTCAGGGCCGACGGATTTGCACGCGCCGAGTGCGAGCGCGAGCGGCGCGAGTGCCGCCGCGAGGCGCAGGCCGTGCCGCTTCATTGCGAGGCTCCCGTTGCGCTGACGGCCGCGGGTGCGGATGCCGTCGCCGGCGCGGCAGCGCCGGCAGCCGGCTTCGCCTTGTCGTCACGACGCGCATCGGGCGAGCGCATCGCGACGGTCGCGGTGCGCCCTGCGATCATCCGGAAGTCGTCGGGCACCTCGTCGAGCACGACGCGCACCGGCACGCGCTGCGCGAGCCGCACCCAGCTGAATGCCGGGTTCACGTTCGGCAGCAGGTTCGCGCCCTGCGTGCGGTCGCGATCCTCGATCGCGGCGACGATGCTCTGCACGTGGCCGCGCAGCGGCCGCGGCTCGCCCATCACGACGATGTCGACCGGCTGGCCGATGTGGATGCCGCGCAGCTTGGTTTCCTCGAAGTAGCCGTCGACGCGGAACGAATTGCGGTCGACGACCGACAGCACCGCGCGGCCGGCCGGCACGTATTCGCCGACGCGCGGCGCGCGATCGTTCAGGTAGCCGTCGACGGGACTCACGATCGTCGTGCGCTGCAGGTTCAGCTTCGCGGTGTCGAGCGACACCTGCGCGTCGGCGACGGCGGCTTCGCCCTGCTCGACGCGCGTGCGGCTTTCCTCGACCTGTTCGCTGGCGACCAGGTTGCCGAGCTGCTGGTTGCGCGCATATTCGCGCTTCGCCTGGGCGAGGGTCGCGCGGCGCTGCGCGAGCGTCGCTTCGGCCAGCCGTTGCGCGAGCGCGTAGCGGGCCTGGTCGATCACGAACAGCACCTGGCCGCGCTTTACCTCCTGGTTGTCGGCGACCTGCACCGCGGTGATGAGCCCCGCCACGTCGGGTGCGACCTGGATCACGTCGGCGCGCACGTGGCCGTCGCGTGTCCACGGCGAGAACATGTAGTAGTTGATGATCCGCCACAGCACGAGGGCGGCCACGACGACGACGATCAGGGTGAGCAGGATCTGCCCTGCCGAGAGCCAGGTTTTTTTCACGGTTAGCTAGCCACGAGATGGTGAGACACGATGACGACCGCGGCAAGCACGAACACGTAGATGCCGAGGTCGAAGATCGAACGGTGCCAGACGAGGCGGTAAAAGCCGACGCGTTCGAGCAGCGCGCGCACGACGATGTTGATCAGGTAGGCGATCAGCATCAGCACGAGCGGAGCCGGCACGAATACGCCGAAGATGTCGATTTCGCCGATCATGGTCGCGGTCGGAAAGACAGGTTGGAAAGCGGGATCATGCGCGTGCTCCGTCCGGTGCGGCTTGCGGCGGCTGCGCGGATGCGGCCGGGTACAGCGACAGGCGCAGGCCGACGAGCGCGTGCAGCGTATCGCGCAGCCGGCGGTGCGTCGCGGGCGTGACCGGCGCCGCGGGCGTGCCGGGCGTCGTGCCGCCGTCCGCCGGCGCGACGGAAGTGCCGGGCAGGTTGCGCCCGGCCACGCGCTGCAGCGCGTCGTCGATCGATGCGAGCAGCGCGGGCGGTGCAGGCTGGCGCGCATTCGCGGCCGCGCAGCGCGTGTAGTGATCGTTGACGCCGGCGAGCACGCGGTCGATCGCATCGGGCACGTCGCCCGTCAGCTTGCGGCGCGAGCGGCGCAGGTCGAGCGCGTTCAGCGCGATGCGCAGGTCGCGGAAGCTCTCGATCGACGGATGGCGGTGGTCGTCCGACGCGCCGAGGCGCGGCAGCAATTGCGTGACGCGATCGAGCATGCGCGACGCATGGTTGCGCTGGTCGTCGAGCGGCTGCGTCGACGCGGAGCGCGCGACGTCCTCCCAGCCCGAGCGCAGCAGGCGCCGCACCGCGAGCTCCGCGCCGAACGGCCGCGTCGCGCGCGTCCATACGTACGCGAACAGCAGCCCGGCGACACCCGCGAGGTTGCTGTTCAGGAACACGAAGAAGTCGGCGTCGTATGCGCTCTGGATGCTGATGAAGGTGGCGGTGTTCACCGCGACGAGCATCGTCACCATGTTGAATTGCGGGCGCGGCAGCAGCGTGCCGATCAGGATGAACGGCCCCGCGAACATCAGCACGAGCATCGGGAAGTCGTGCACGTGCGGCAGCACGACGAACAGGTACAGCCCGGCGAACACGACGCTCGCGGCCGTCGACAGGAAGAACTTGAACACCAGCGGCGCCGGTTCGTCGAGCGCGGCGAAGAAGCTGCACGACACGGCCACGAGCGTGACGGCCGCGGCACCGTCGTGCCAGCCGGACGAGATCCACAGCGAGCACGCGAACACGATCGCGAGCACGACGGTCAGCGTCGAGAACAGCATCATCCCGCGATCGAAGAAGCGTTCGGTGCCGCCGAGCCGCCAGTGCCGGTAGCGCGGCTGCCAGACGCCCGACTCGTTCGCGATCAGCGCGCGCAGCGAGCGGCAGTCCTGCCAGATGTCGATGACCTGGCGCAGCCGCCATAGCGCGTTCGACAGCAGCGCGCCGTCCCAGCTCGCCAGCGCGCCGTCGGCCGGCTGCAGCGCGGCGATGCGTGCGCGCAGGTTGTCCGCGACCGGGTCGTGCGCCATGTCGCCGTCGCTGCCGGCCTTCACGGCCGGCAACGGCGCGTCGAACCACTTCGCTGCGTCGGCGAGCAGCGCGTCGAGCGCCGGCGGCCGCACGTGCAGGTCGCGCATCAGCGCGATCAGCGGATCGGCGAGCGACGACATCAGCGGCAGGAACAGCTGCATCCGGCCGGCGAGCGCCTGCGCGCGGGCGAGCACGCGCGGGTGCGCATGGTCGTAGCTCAGCTGGCTCAGCAGGAATTCGAGGCCGGTGATGGTCGCGGCGAGGCGTTGCCGGCACGCGGACAGTGCCTTGCCCGCGATATGCCCGGACAACGTCTCGCGGCCGTAGAACGCGGCGTCCTTGAACCATGCGTCGGTGCGCTCGATCAGCGTCGGCGCGAGCCGGTTCGGGAACACGGCACTGCCGACCACGCTCGCGCACACGATGCCGAGCACGATTTCCTCGGTCCGCGCGATCGCGACGTCGAAGATCGTCGACGGATCGGTCACCGTCGGCAGCGCGACCAGCGGCATCGTGTAGCCGGCCAGCATGAACACGTAGCTGCGCGCGGTGCGGTCCGAGATCGCGAGATAGAGCAGCGTGCCGCACCATGTCGCGACGATGACGCTGAACAGGAACGGCGTCTCGACGAACGGCGGCACGAACAGGATCGCGGCGGCCGCGCCGAGCGCGGTGCCGAGCGCTCGATACAGCGCCTTCGAGCGCGTCGCGCCGACGAACGGGTTCGACACGATGTAGACGCTCGCCATCGCCCAGTAAGGGCGCGGCAGCTGGAAATACAGGCCGAGGTACAGCGCCAGCATCGACGCGGCGAACGTCTTGCCCGAGAACAGCCAGTCGCGAAGGCTCGGATAGGTCATGACGCGGAATCGGCTGGGTGGGACGGACGCGACGCCGGATGCTGCGCATCGGCCGCGTTGAACGCGTTCAGCACGCGCAGCGTGGCTTCGAGATCGGCGCGCGTGACGCCCTTGAGCACCTGGCCGCGCAACACGCGCAGGTCTTCTTCCATCTTCGCGGTGACCGCGCGGCCGGCGGCCGTCAGCGAGATCGTCTTCGCGCGGCGGTCGTGCGGATCCTCGTCACGACGTGCGAGGCCGGCCGCGCACAGCTGGTCGAGCAGGCGCACGAGCGACGGCCCCTCGATGCCGACGTGTTCGGCGAGCGTACCCTGGCGCACGCCTTCGCCGAGGCGGCCGGCGATCAGCAGCGGCGTCGCGCAGGCTTCGGATACGTTGTACGCGGTCAGCACGCCGTCGCTCGTGCGGCGCCACTTGCGCGCGGTGAGCACCAGCAGGCTGCTGACGGCGAGGCGGAGGTCGTGCAGATTGGTCATGGGCGAGATGATAGGAGCAAAAACATTCGATAGCAAACTATCGGTTTTGTCATCCGGGTGTCATGCCGCACGCCGGGGCGCCGACCCGCAATGCGCAATTCGGGCGTCCGGCCGAGAGCGGGTCAACCTGTAAGGTCGCAAGCGCGCGGTGCGCCGTGATGCCGCGCGGCAACCCGATGGATCGACCGGATCGCGCCGTCTGGTCCGACCGGGAGATCGCGCCCGGCGAACGCCGGCGCGCGAGGCCGGCGCGTCGCCCGGATCCCCGCCTACCGCACGTACGGCAGCAACGCGCGCAGCCAGTACGCGACCGCCACGGCGCCGCCGTCCGGCGTGCCGATCGCGCGTTCGCCGAGATAGCTCGCCCGTCCCGCACGCGGTGTCATGCCGGCCGTCTGCTGCGCGCCGCGTTCCGCGGCGTCCACGGCGGCCGCCCATGCGCTCGTGGGGTCGCGGTCATGGTCGAGTACGTGGTCGAACGCATCGGCGGCGGGCAGCAGCGCGTCGAGCATCGTCCGGTCGCCGGCGCGTGCGCCGCCCAGTTCGGCGATTGCATCGGCTGCGCTGCGCAACGCCGCGGCCCAGTCGCGTGCCGACGGCTCGGCGGTATCGGCCGCCGCGGCGAGGCGCCGCGACGCGCGCAGCAGCGCGGTCGCGTAGAACGGTCCCGAACTGCCGGCGATCGCGCGGCGCAATGCGGCGCCGAGCGCCGCGAGCGTGCCGGCCGGCGTGCCGTGCGCGGCGTCAGGCAACGCGAGGATCGCCTGCGCGGCGCGCCGCATGCTCGCGCCGAGATCGCCGTCGCCGGCGGCCGTGTCGAGTTCCGTCAGGGTCGCCTCGTGGTCGATCAACGCCTGCGCGACCGCACGCAGCGCAGGCTGCAGCCGGGCGGCCCATGCGCGACCGGCTGCATCGAGCGGCGGCAGCGGCTCGTCGTGCGCGGCGGCCGCGGCCACGCGAATCTGCGCGTTGACGGCGCCGCCGCCGGGCCATGCGCGCGCCTGCGTCGGCGCGTCGAGCAGGGCGATCCGCTCGTCGTTCAAGCGCAGCAGCGAGATCGAGCAGCCGGGCATGTCCAGCGCGGACAGGAACGTGCCGGCCCATGCGCGCGCGACGCTGATACCGCGCCGGCTCAGGTTGTCGTACGCGGCGCGCAGCACGATCGCCAGTTCCATGTCCGGGGTCGCGCCGAGACCGTTGACGAACAATGCGACGCGTTCGCCGCGATCGAGCACGAGGTCGGTGACGATGCTCGACAGCAGCGTCTCGACGAGCGCGTCGGCCGGCATCGGCGCGGTGCGTTCGACGCCTTTCTCGCCATGGATGCCGAGGCCGAGCTCGATCTCGTGTTCGGCGAGGCTGAACCCCGACTTGTCGGCGCCGGGGATCGTGCAGCCGTCGAGCGCGACGCCCATCGTGCCGAGGTCGGCGGCCGCGTCGCGTGCGATCGCCGCGACGCGGACAAGCGGCAGCCCGCGCGCGGCGGCCGCGCCCGCCAGCTTGTGGATCAGCACGGTGCCGGCGATGCCGCGCCGCTGCCCGCGCTCGACGCGGCCGCGCAGCGACACGTCGTCGGCGACGATCACCGTCTCCACCGGAATGCCGTCGGCGCGCGCGAGTTCGGCGGCCAGCCCGAAATTGAGGCGGTCGCCTGTGTAGTTCTTCACGATGAGCAACGCGCCGTTCGGGCCGGCGCTCGCGCGGATCGCGGCGAGCACGGCATCGGTCGGCGGCGACGTGAACACTTCGCCGCAAACGGCCGCGCTCAGCATCCCTTCGCCGACGTAGCCGCCGTGCGCGGGCTCGTGACCGCTGCCGCCGCCGGACAGGATCGCGACGGGGCGCCGCGACGGCTCGGGCAGCGGCTGGCGGACGAGCACCTGCTCGTCGCCGAGGATCGCGACATGCGGCGACTGCCGCGCGATGCCTTCGAGCATTTCGCGCACGACGTCGGACGGGTGGTTCACGAGCTTTTTCATGGCGACGGTTTCCTGACGATGGGGCGCAGCCCGGCGGCACGCGTGCGGTGCCGCCGGGGCTGCGTACTGTGGATGGTAGGCGGTGAATGGCAGGCGGCGCGCGCCGAATGCAATGCGCCGCGCTTAGCGTTACGTAACATCGAAGCATTCGTAGCACGAATGTAACGATACCAGCGCCGCTCATGGGCATGAAACGCATCGATGATCGCGGGCAGGCGCTTGCCCAGGCCCGCGGGCGCCGGCACGGCGGCGGGAATGCCCGTGCGCTCGCACCAATGGCATGAAAAATGCTGTTTCTTCCTCCGGTCCTCAATCGAACCTTCAATCGCCCGGACCGCGAGGAGACCACCATGTATCGCACCCGCATTGTCACGTCCGCGGCGTTGCTCGCCGCCGCCGGCGTGCTGGCCGCCTGCGGCGGCAACGACGTCGCCGCGCCGTCGAGCGCCGCCGCGAGCACCAGTGGCGCAACCATCGCCGGCGACGCGCCCGGCAGCAACACGTCGGACGGAGGCTGGGGCACCAGCGGCGCCCCGGGCACGCGCGGCGTCGTGAGTACCGCCGGCGCGCTCGCGGTCGGCGTCGGCTCGACCGTCAGCGCGGCGTCGTTGCCGGTACTCGGCAACGCCGTGACGCGCAGCGCAGGCGACACGATCTCGAGCGTCAGCACGATTTCGCGCGCCGCGACCAATGCGCTCAGCGACGGGCTCGGCAGGATCGGCTCGACGTCCGACCCGGTCGGCACGACGGTTGCCGGCCTCGGCGACGTGGTCGGCGCAACGGCGAATCCGGTCGCGGGCCTCGCGCAGACCGTCCGCGCGCTCGGCTCGGGGCCGCTGGCGCCGCTCGCGCCGGTGACCGCCCCCGTCGGCGCGGCGCTCGACACCGTGGCCGGCGGCCTCGGCACGGCGGGCAAGACGGTCGGCGCGACGCTGGCGTCGGGCGCCGTGCAACAGGTCACGCAGCCGCTCAGCTCGGCCGTCACGCCGCTCGTCATCACGGCCGGCCAGGCGACGCAGCAGATCGGCGCGACCACGGGCCTCGGGCAGCCGGTGGCCGGCCTGCTCGGGCAGGTCGGCGGCGTGCTGGCGACGACCGGGTCGCGGATGGGCTCCGTTTCGTCGCAACCGGCGGTCGGGGCGGTGGGCGAAGTCGTCGGCGCGCTCGGCAATACCGTCACGAACGCAGGTGGACTCGTGAACGCCAACGGCCCGAACGGCGTCGCGCCGATTCCCGGCCTGATCGTGAGTCTCGCGGGCGCTTCCATCACCACCGTGCAGAACGGTCCGTCGAACGGCGCGCCGGGCGGTTCGAGCGCGTCCGGCCCGCTCGGCGGCTTGCTGTCGGGGGCCGGCTCGACGCCGCTCGGGTCGCTGACCGGTGCGCTCGGCGGCGCGGCGAGTCCGCTTGCTCCGGTGACCAATCTCGTGTCGACGGTCACTGGCGTGGTCGGTAGTGGCGCGGGCGGCGCCGGTGCCGCGGCGAATCCGCTCGCGCCCGTGACGTCGTTGCTCGGCGGTGTGACGGGCGGCGTCGGGAAATAGCGGCGCACCGCGCGGCGCGCGACCGGACGACGCGCGGCTCGCCGCTGCGGGAACGCGCGCCGCATCGCCTTCGCCGAGCCACGCCGTCGACGATGCGCGACGCGCCGACGCGGCCGTCACCCGCAACAGCTGACGCGCAGCGCCGCGCGATCGCGCCTACTTGGCTGCCGCGATCGCTTTCGCGCGAATCAAGCGCGCACGCAGCACATTGCGGCTGATGCTGAGCAGGCGCGCAGCCTGGATCTGGTTGCGGTGACTGAAGTCGAACGCGACCCGCATCACGGTGTCCTCGATATACTCGAACAGGTTCTCGTGCGCCTCGTCGAACAGCGCGCACAGCGCCAGCTCGAGCGCTTCCCGGGCAGTCACCCGGCTCGCCGCTTCCCCCGCGGCCGTGACCGGCACGCACGACGATGCCAGGTTCAGGTCGGTGTCCTGCAGTGCATCGTGACGGCTCACCAGCAGCGCGTGATGCATCACGTTCTCCAGTTCGCGGATATTGCCGGGCCACGAATGCGCTTCGAGGCGGCGTGCCGCGCGCGGATCGATGCTGCGCGGCCCGTGGCCGAGGCGGCCGCGGTATGCGTCGAAGAAGTGGCGCGCGAGCGGCAGGATGTCGCCGGGCCGTTCGCGCAGCGATGGCACGTCGAGCCGCACGACGTTGAGCCGGTAGAACAGGTCGCCGCGAAACCGTCCGTCCGCCACCGCCTGCTGCAGGTCGACGTTGGTCGCGGCCACCACGCGCACGTCGATCGGGATGCCTGTGCGCGAGCCGAGCCGCACGACCTCGCGTTCCTGCAATACACGCAGCAGCTTGACCTGCATCGATAGCGGCAGGTCGCCGATTTCGTCGAGAAACAGCGTGCCGCCGTTCGCGGCCTCGAACCAGCCCGGCTTCGTGCCGGCCGCGCCCGTGAATGCACCTTTCTCGTGACCGAACAGTTCGCTGTCGACGAGCGTGTCGGAGAGCGCGCCGCAATTCACGGCGACGAACGGCCCGCCGCCGCGATGGCTGACGTCGTGCACGTGGCGCGCGATCAGCTCCTTGCCGGTGCCGGTTTCGCCGACGATCAGCACGTTCGCGTCGCTCGGCGCGACGCACCGCACGCGCTCGAGTAGCGCGAGCGAACGCGGATCGACGAAGACGTGCGCGCGTGGGCGGGCCGGTGCGTGGTGCGCCGGACGGGCGGGAGCGGGCGCGCTATGCGATTCGTCCGGCTGCGCGGTGACGACACGAAGATTGACCGGACGCGGCGTGGCAAACAGTGAAGTCATGGCGATGAAGGCGTAAGTCGATCGAACGGGCCGGACCCGCGCCGGCGGGCGCCGCGGTCCGGTTGCTGCCCGGTCAGCAGAGTGTTCAGTGTTTTGCGCCGCACGGGAAACATCGATTTCTGATAACGAAAGCGGGATTGCTGCGCAGGATGCAACGGCGCGAGAACGTGCAGCCGCGACAGCGGATTCGACGGTATCGCGCTCGACGCGATGCGCGCGGCGCGTCGCAATCGGACGGCTGGAGCGCGCGACACTGCTGATTGAGCAGCAGCGCATCAGCACGGCTGTTTCCGCGGGTTCATCGCCGTGCGGAATATCGATGTGACGTGATTTCCGGAGCGCTTGCCACGATCGGTCATATGGCTGCGGAAGCCATGCCAGGCGGGCGCTCGAACGATATTTCGTCATGCAGAGGATCGACGCGATCGCGCCTGCGTCGACAATGGCACGCTCCTTGCGAACCCGACACGGTATCGGCGCGGCAACGCGCAGCTCGACAACGGGAACGCATGGCATGAGCAATACCCTCAACGTCGTCGCCATCTCGGGCGGCCTGCAGCGGCCGTCACGCACGCTGGCGCTGACGAACGCGATCGTCAGCGCGCTCGGCGATGCCGTGCCGATCGACGCACGGTCGATCGAACTCGGCGAAATCGGCAGCCGGCTGGCCGGCGCGCTGAAGCGCGCGCAGGTACCGCCCGATCTCGACGCGCTGATCCGCGCGATCGAGACGGCCGATGCGCTCGTCGTCGCGAGCCCCGTGTATCGCGCGTCGTACACCGGTCTCTTCAAGCACCTGTTCGACCTCGTGCATCACGAGTCGCTGGTTGATGTGCCGGTGCTGCTCGCGGCCACCGGCGGCAGCGAGCGGCATGCGCTCGTGATCGACCATCAGCTGCGGCCACTCTTCAGCTTCTTCCAGGCGCGCACGCTGCCGATCGGCGTGTATGCGGCCGAAAGCGATTTCGACCGCTACGAGATCGCGAACCCCGCACTGCGCGCACGCATCGCGCTCGCGGTCGAGCGTGCGGTGCCGCAATTGCGTCCGCGCGCGCTTGCCGCCGCGGCCGCGTAGCCCGTCTCTCGTTTTCCATTGGATCAGGACTTCTCATGAGCATTCACGAATCTTCGGCCGACGGCGTCAAATTCGCATACTGGGTGCCGAACGTCAGCGGCGGCCTCGTCGTCAGCACGATCGAGCAGCGTACCGACTGGAGCCTCGAATACAACCAGAAACTCGCTCGCACGGCCGAAGCAGCCGGCTTCGACTACGCGTTGAGCCAGATCCGCTTCACGGCCGGCTACGGCGCCGAATACCAGCACGAGTCGGTGTCGTTCAGCCAGGCGCTGCTGCACGCGACGACGAAGCTCAAGGTGCTCGCGGCGATCCTGCCGGGGCCGTGGCATCCGGCCGTGGTCGCGAAGCAGCTAGCCACGATCGACCACATCTCGAACGGGCGCATTGCGATCAACGTGGTGAGCGGCTGGTTCAAGGGCGAGTTCACCGCGATCGGCGAGCCGTGGCTCGAGCACGACGAACGCTATCGGCGCTCGAAGGAATTCATCCAGGCACTGAAGGGCATCTGGACGCAGGACAATTTCACGTTCAAGGGCGACTTCTACCGCTTCAACGACTACACGCTGAGCCCGAAGCCCGTGCAGAAACCGCACCCGGAGATCTTCCAGGGCGGCAGCTCGCGCGCGGCGCGCGACAACGCGGCGAGCGTGTCGGACTGGTACTTCACGAACGGCAATACGCCGGAGAACCTGAAGGCGCAGATCGACGACATCCGCGCGAAGGCCGCTGCGAACAACCATCGCGTGCGGATCGGCGTCAACGCGTTCATCATCGCGCGCGATACCGAGGAAGAGGCGAAGGCCGTGCTCGACGACATCATCCGGCACGCGCATGTCGAGGCGGTGAATGCGTTCGGCGATGCGGTGAAGGAGGCCGGCAAGGCGTCGCCGGAAGGCGAGGGCAACTGGGCGAAATCCACGTTCGAGGATCTCGTGCAGTACAACGACGGCTTCCGCACGAACCTGATCGGCACGCCGCAGCAGATCGCCGAGCGGATCGTCGCGCTGAAGGCGATCGGCGTCGATCTCGTGCTCGCCGGGTTCCTGCATTTCATCGAGGAAGTCGAGTACTTCGGCAAGCGCGTGCTGCCGCTCGTGCGCGAACTGGAAGCGCAGCGGCAGGCGGTTGCCGCGTGATGCGCGGCGCCTGCGCGCTGAAGTGAGGCGCTGAGGCAGGCCGCGCACGGGGCGAGCGAACGGACAGCCTGCGATGAGCATCGCAGGTGAGGCGCCTGACGCTTTCCCTATCGAAACAGGCGGTCGACGGATGCCTGCGCGGCACCGTCGATCCATGCAGTTTTTTGCCGGAAATTCCATGTCCACGGAAATCATCGAAGAAAACACACGGCCGCAAGCAGACGCTGCGCCCGTTCCCGTCATCGGCTCCGATGCCGAAGCGCTCGACGTCGCGCATCAGGTCGCGGCGCGACTCGCCGAACATGCGGCGCTGCGCGATCGCGAACGGAAGCTGCCGTACGACGAAATCGAGCTGTTCTCGTCGAGCGGACTGTGGGGGATCACCGTGCCGCGCGAATACGGCGGCGCGGAAGTGTCGAACGTCACGCTCGCGGAAGTGATTGCGATCGTCTCGCAGGCGGACCCGTCGATCGGGCAGATTCCGCAGAATCACTACTGCCTGATCGAGGATATTCGTCTCGAAGGCAACGATGCGCAAAAGCGCTTCTTCTTCGATCTCGTGCTGAAGGGCGCGCGCTACGGCAACGCGTTTTCGGAAGCGGGCGGCAAGAACGTGCTCGACATCCGGACCCGCGTGCGCCGCGACGGCGACGGATTCGTGCTGAACGGCCGCAAGTTCTACTCGACCGGTACGCTGTTCGCGCACTGGATTCCGGTGCTGGCCCTCGACGAGGCGGACCAGGCGGTACTTGCATTCGTGCGGCAGGGCGCGCCGGGGCTTACCGTGGTCGACGACTGGAGCGGCTTCGGCCAGCGCACCACCGCGAGCGGCACGGTGATCGCCGAGAACGTGCGCGTGAGCGCGTTCGAGATCTTCCACACGCAGCGTTCGTACGATCGCCCGACCTTCGCGGGCCCGTTCGCGCAGATCACGACGGCCGCGATCGATCTCGGCATCGCGCGCGTCGCGCTGCAGGACACGATCGCATTCGTGCAGCAGCATGCGCGGCCCTGGATCGACAGCGGCGTCGAACGCGCGAGCGAGGACCCGCTGACGATCGCGCAGATCGGCGACATCGCGTACCGCGTGCATGCGGCCGAAGCGCTGCTCGCGCGCGCGGGGCGCTTCGTCGACGTCGCGAAGCGCGAGCCTGACGAGGACACGGTCGCGCAGGCCGCGATCGCCGTCGGCGAGGCGAAGATCGCGACGACCGAGGTATCGCTGCTCGCGGCGAGCAAGCTGTTCGAACTGGGCGGCAGCAAGTCGACGCTCGCGAAATACAACTTCGACCGCCACTGGCGCAACGCGCGCGTGCATACGCTGCACGATCCCGTGCGCTGGAAATACCACGCGGTCGGCAACTACTACCTCAACGGCGTGAAGCCCGCGCGCCATTCGTGGAACTGACGAACCCGCGCCGGCGTCGTCGCCGCGACGTCGTTCCGATGCGCGCCGCGGCGCGCATTTTCGTACGGGCGCACGCAGCGGCCCGCGTCGAGGCCATGCCACGGACGCGGCACACGCCGCGCCGCCTCAATCATGACAAGGTGAATCGATGAGTCATCCAGCCACACCCGCGCAGGCGCTGCCCGCGCCGGGCGCCGCGCCGCAGGCAGGCGGCCTGCGGCGCAATTACCTGAGCCTGCCCGAGCTGATCGCGCAGTCGATCGGCCTCGTCGGCGTGTCGGGCGGGATCGGCGTGCTGATTCCCGCGGTGTTCGCGACGGCCGGCAACGGCACCTGGCTCGCGTACCTGTTCGCGATCGTCGCGCTGCTGTTCTCGTCGTGGAGCATCTCGGTGTTCGCGCGCGATTCGGCGTCGCCGGGCGCGCTGTATGCATACGTGTCGGCCGGCATCGGGCCGACCTGGGGCGCCATCTGCGGCTGGTCGCTGCTGATCGCCTATGCGGTGGCCGCGGCGGGCATCCTGCAGGGCACGATCAACACGTTTCTCGTGCTCGGCCGCGAAACGGGGCTGCTCGGCGCCGCGACGCCGCTCGGCACGGTGCTCGGCCTCACGGTCGTCACCGCGTTTGCCGCGTGGTACATCGCGTTTCGCGACATCCGGCTGTCCACGCGCTTCACGCTGTTCGTCGAGCTCGCGACGCTGCTGCTGATCGCCGCCGTCGTGATCGGAACGATCGCATTCGGCGGTCATCCCGTCGATCGCGCGCAGCTCACGCTCGAAGGCGTGAAGCCGACGCAGCTGCAGCTCGGGATGGTGCTGGCGTTCTTCAGCTTCACCGGGTTCGAGAGCGCGACCGTGCTCGGCGCCGAGGCGCGCGACCCGTTCCGCGCGATTCCGCGTGCGGTGCTGATCAGCGTGGTCGGGCCGGCGCTGCTGTTCGTGGTCGGCGCGTACGGGATGGTCGGCGCGTTCCACGGGCAGACGCCGCCGCTCGATCGCGTCGACGGGCCGCTCGCGGTGCTCGCGCATCGGCTGGGCGCCGGGTGGGTCGGGGTGCTGATCGACGCGGGGGTGGCGCTCAGCTTCTTCGCGGCATTCTTCTCGTCGATCAACGCGGCGGCACGCATCGTCTATACGTTCGGACGGCAGGGCGTGCTGCATGCGTCGACCGGGCGCGCGCACGAGACGAACGCGACGCCGCACGTCGCGGTCGCGCTGATCGCGGTGCTCGCGCTGGCGACGGCGCTGGTGCTGACCGCACGCGGCACGGCGCTGCTGGATTCGTACGGCTATCTCAGCTCGATCGCCACCTACGGCTGGCTGCTCGCCTACGTGCTGGTCGCGATCGGCGCGCCGCTCTATCTGCGTCGGCAACGCAGGCTTCGCGCGCGGCACGTCGCGATCAGCGTTATCGCGGTCGTGCTGCTCGCGATTCCGCTCGCCGGCAGCGTGTATCCGGTGCCGGACGGCGTCTATGCATGGCTGCCTTACGTGTTCGTCGCGTTGCTGGCGGTCGGGCTCGCGTGGTTCGTGGTGCTGCGCGTGCGGTTTCCGGAGCGGCTGCGCGACCTGGAGGCCGAATTGCTGACGAAGTGAATGCGCGGCGGCGCGATGTACATCGGTACGTGCATCGCGGCCGTCACGCCGCACCCGCCATGCTCGACGCCTCGACGAGCATCTGCACGCCGAGGCCGCCGAGCACCGCGCCCATCGCCCAGCGTTGCGCGAGCAGCAGCGCCGGCCGCCCGTGCAGGAACTTCGCGATGCCGCTCGAGCCGATCGCGACCAGTCCGTTCGCCGACACGAACGCCGCGATCAGCAATGAACCGAGAAAGAGCGACTGGCCGAACACGCTGCCTTGCCGGTAATCGATGAACTGCGGCAGCAGCGACACGAACAGCATCGCGAGCTTCGGATTCAGCACGCTGGTCGTCGCGCCCATCGCGAGCAGCCGCAGCGGCTGCTCGTTCGGCAGCGTCTTCACTTCGAACGGCGAACGGCCGCCGGGCCGGACGGCCTGCCACGCGAGGTAGAGCAGATACGCGGCGCCCACCACGCCGAGCACGGTGCCCGCGTACGGCACGCTCAGGAACAGCGTCGTGATCCCGAACGCGGCGCCGAACATGTAGAACAGATAGCCCACCGTCACGCCGGCCAGTGAAATCAGCCCGGCGGTGCGCCCTTGCGCGATCGAGCGCGACATCACGTAGACCATGTTCGGCCCCGGCGTGATCGCAAGCATGCCGCCGATGACCAGGAATCCGTAGAGCGAGCCGGAGGTATGCATGGTTACAGCTTCCCGCGATGAATGTCGATGACGTCCATTGTCCGGCGTTGGAGGAGGACAGTAAAACGGGATAAACTGAATCGATTGATCAGATTTTCTGAATGACATGAAAAAGCTCGATCTCGATGTGCTGGCGATGGTGGTGGCCGTGGCGGAGTCCGGCTCGTTCGCGCAGGGCGCGCAGGCGGTGCACCGGTCGCCGTCGGCGGTGAGCATGCAGATCAAGGCGCTGGAGGATGCACTCGGCAAGCCGCTGTTCATCCGCGACACGCGCAACGTCACGGCCACCGACGACGGCCGCATGCTCGCCGAATACGGCCGCCGGATGCTGGCGCTGCGCGACGAGGCGTGGGCGTCGGTCGTGCGGCCGGAGATCCGCGGGCGCGTGACGATCGGCGTGCCGGACGACTACATCTCGTCGCTGCTGCCGCAGGTGCTCGGCAAGTTCGCCGCGATGCATCCGCGCGTCGAAGTGCGCGTGATCGGCCAGCCGAGCAGCGCGCTGGTGCCGATGCTGAAGGACAACACCATCGATCTTGCCTGCCTCACGCGCATCAAGGGCGTGACCGGCGAGCTGGTGCGGCGCGAGCCGATCGTGTGGACCGGCTCGGCGAAACGGAACGTATGGGAAGAGCGGCCGCTGCCGGTCGCGCTCTTCACGCACGGCAGCATGGCGCGCGATCACGCGCTCAAGGCGCTGAACCGGCAGAAGATTCCGTTCCGGATGTCATACGAAAGCCCGAGCTTCCTCGGCTTGCTCAGCATGGTCGAGGCCGGCCTCGCGATCGCGCCGCTCGCGCGCTGCAGCATTCCCGCGCATCTCGTCCGGTTGTCGCAGAACGAAGGGCTGCCGCCGCTCGACGCGGTCGAGGTCGTGCTCGCGCGCAGCGCGCAATCGGCGCGCCCGCTGTGCGACTACCTCGCCGAACAGATTCTCGATGAATGGCGCGCGTGAGCGCGCCGCGCGGCTGCCTGCGGGTCAGCACGATTTCAGCAGCCATTCCCGAAACGCAACCAGCGACGGCAGCGTGTCGTTTTCCGGCGGATACACGAGGTAGTAGCTGCGCTGGCTGGTGATCGCGTCGCCGATCGACACGAGCTCGTTGCGGCTCAGCTCGTCTTCCACCAGCACCTTCGGCACGAGGCCGATCCCCATTCCCGCCCGCACGGCCTGGATCAGGTGCGACGTCAGCTCGAAACTGGGACCGATGCGCATCTCGCGATGATCGAGCCCGAAATGCGAGAACCATTCGGCCCACGCGTGCTGATTGCTCGTCACGCCTAGCAGCGTCTGCCCGGCCGCCCATGCCGGCGCGCGCGGGCCGGCCTTGCGGCGCCCGACTGACTCGGGGCTCGCGATCGCGATCAGGAACTCGTTGTACAGCCGGTGCGCGTGCAGGCCGGGCCAGTCGCCCGCGCCGACGGTGATGGCCGCGTCGAGATCGTCGGTATGGAAGTCGATGCCGCCGATCCGCGAATGCAGGTGCACGGTCACGCCCGGATGCGCGGCATAGAAATCGTGCAGGTGCGGCAGCAGCCATTTCGAGCCGAAGGTCGGCAAGGTCGCGAGCCGCAGCGTGCCGGCGCCGGCCTGGTGCGACATCGCCTGCAGCGTCGCGCCGCGGATGCGCCCGAGCGCGCCGCTCAGCTCGACGAAGTAGCGCCGCCCGACTTCCGTCAGCTTCACGGAGCGGCCTTCACGCCGGAACAGCGGCACGCCGAGCTGATCCTCGAGCGTCTGGACCTGCCGGCTGATCGCGCTCTGGCTCAGCGACAGCTCGTCGGCCGCGCGCGTGTAGCTTTCGTGGCGCGCGGCGGCCTCGAACACCAGCAGCAGCGACATGGACGGGGTCAGTCGACGGTAATTCATGAGTTTTATGCAAGTTTTGCCGGGGGAGAATTCGTTTGTTTCTCGCGCTGATTCGCACGATACTGGATTTCCGGGCTGCGCGAAATCTTGCTCAAAACTCATGTTTTCGATCGAGGCCGCGCACCGGCTCCCTCCACATTGCGCTTTCATCCCATGCCGATCGCTCCGTTGCCCCGTCCCGCCAGCCCGCCCGAGGCTCGTTACCGCGACTTTCTCGCCGCCCTCCAGGCGGCCGGATTCGCCGGCGAAATCCGCGCGGACCATGCGAACCGGACCGTGCAGGCGACCGACAACTCGATCTACCAGCGCCTGCCGCAGGCGGTGATCTGTCCCGCGCATGCGGACGACGTGCGGCTGCTCGCGCGCCTGCTCGCCGAACCCGCGCACCGCGACGTCGCGGTGGCGGCGCGCGGCGGCGGCACGGGCACCAACGGGCAGTCGCTGACCGATGGCGTGGTCGTGGACCTGTCGCGCAACATGAACCGGATCCTCGAAATCAATGCCGGCGAGCGCTGGGTGCGCGTGCAGGCGGGCGTCGTCAAGGACCAGCTCAACGCCGCGCTGAAGCCGCATGGCCTGTTTTTCGCGCCCGAGCTGTCGACGTCGAACCGCGCGACGGTCGGCGGGATGATCAACACCGACGCGAGCGGGCAGGGCAGCTGCACGTACGGCAAGACACGCGACCACGTGCTCGCGCTCGACTTCGTGCTGATGGGCGGCGAGCAGCTGCACAGCGACGCGCTCGCGGACGACGAACTGGAACGCCGCTGCGCACGGCAGGACCGGCTCGGCAAGGTCTATCGCACCGCGCGCCGCATCAGCGACGAAAAGGCCGCGCTGATCGACGCGAAGTTTCCGAAGCTCAATCGCTGCCTGACCGGCTACGATCTCGCGCACCTGCGCGAACCGGACGGCCGCTTCAACCTGAACAGCGTGCTGTGCGGCGCCGAAGGCTCGCTCGGCTTCGTGGTCGAGGCGAAGCTGAACGTGCTGCCGATCCCGAAGTATTCGGTGCTGGTCAACGTGCGCTACGCCGGCTTCATGGACGCGCTGCGCGATGCGCGCGCGCTGCTCGAACTCAAGCCGTTGTCGATCGAGACGGTCGACTCGAAGGTGCTGATGCTCGCGATGAAGGACTTCGTGTGGAGCAGCGTGGCCGAGTATTTCCCGCAGGACGATGCGCGTCCGACGCTCGGCATCAACCTGATCGAATTCTGCGGCGACGACGCCGGCGACGTCGATGCGCGCGTGCGTGCGTTCGTCGAGCATTTGCGCACCGACACGAGCGTCGAGCGGCTGGGCCACACGCTCGCGACCGGCGACGACGCGGTGAAGCGCGTGTACGCGATGCGCAAGCGCGCGGTCGGCCTGCTCGGCAACGTGCAGGGCGAGGCGCGCCCGCAGCCGTTCGTCGAGGACACCGCGGTGCCGCCCGAGAACCTCGCCGCGTACATCGCCGAATTCCGCGCGCTGCTCGACGGCCACGGGCTGCAGTACGGGATGTTCGGCCACGTCGACGCGGGCGTGCTGCACGTGCGTCCGGCGCTCGACATGAAGGACCCGAAGCAGGCCGCGCTGGTGCGTCCGGTGTCGGACGCGGTGGCCGAACTCACGCAGCGGCATGGTGGCCTTCTATGGGGCGAGCACGGCAAGGGCGTGCGCTCCGAATATGCGCCGGCGTTCTTCGGCGAACTCTATCCGTCGCTGCAGCAGCTGAAAGCCGCGTTCGATCCGCACAACCAGTTCAACCCGGGCAAGATCGCGACGCCGCCGGCGCCCACGCTGCGGCTCTTGAAGATCGACGAGGTGCCCACGCGCGGCGATCACGACCGGCAGATCGACGAGCGCGTGTGGCAGCACTACGGCACGGCGATGCACTGCAACGGCAACGGCGCGTGCTACAACTTCGATCCGGACGACGCGATGTGCCCGTCGTGGAAGGCGACGCGCGAACGCGTGCAGTCGCCGAAGGGGCGCGCGTCGCTGATGCGCGAATGGTTGCGTCTGCAAGGACAGGCCGGCGTCGACGTCGTCGCGGCCGCGCGTGCGCGACAGCCGTTCCTGCGCGGTTTCGCGCAACGCTGGCGCAACAGCCGCGCGGCGCGCAACGGCGAAGCCGACTTTTCGCACGAGGTGTACGACGCGATGGCCGGCTGCCTCGCGTGCAAGTCGTGCGCGGGGCAGTGCCCGGTCAAGGTCAACGTGCCCGAGTTCCGCTCGCGCTTTCTCGAGCTGTATCACCAGCGCTATCTGCGGCCGCTGCGCGACTACCTGATCGGCTCGCTCGAATTCACGATGCCGTGGATGGCGCGCGTGCCCGCGCTGTACAACGGCCTGATGCGCGCCGGCTGGGTGCGCACGCTGCTCGAGCGGCACGTCGGCATGGTCGATAGTCCGCTCCTGAGCCGCTTCGACCTCGCGGCCGTGATCCGGCAATGGAAGGTGCGGCCGGCTGAGCCGCAGGCGCTCGCCGCGTTGAGCGATGCGCAGCGCGCACGCAGCGTCGTCATCGTGCAGGACACGTTCACGCGTTATTTCGACACCGAGCAACTGGCGACGCTGATCGAACTGGCCGCGCGTATCGGCTTCCAGGTGTGGCTCGCGCCGCTCGCGCCGAGCGGCAAGGCGCTGCACGTACAGGGCTTTCTTCGCGCGTTCGGGCAGGCGGCGATTCGCAATGCGACGCAACTGGCCGCGCTCGCGCGCTCGGGTGTCGCGCTCGTCGGCCTCGATCCGGCGATGACGCTCACATATCGGCAGGAATACCTGAAGGTGACGGGGCTCGCCGACGTGCCGAAGGTCGCGCTGCCGCAGGAGTGGTTGCTGGACGCGATGCCGGAGGCCGGGGCGGACGCGCACGGCGTATCGGCAGCGTACCGGCTGCTGCCGCATTGCACCGAGAAGACCAACGCGCCCGACAGCGGCAAGCAGTGGGCGCAGGTGTTCGCGCGTCGCGGGTTGCGCCTGGCGGTTCAGGCGGCAGGGTGCTGCGGGATGTCGGGGACCTACGGGCACGAGGCACGCAACCTGCAGACGTCTCGCACGATCTATGCGCAATCGTGGGCCGCGCATGTCGATGCGCCGGAAGTGGAGGGTGAAGCGCTGGCGACCGGATATTCGTGCCGCAGCCAGGTGAAGCGCATGTCCGCGCGGCAGGTACGTCATCCGCTGCAGGCGCTGCTCGAGCACGTGCGTGCGGCGGCGTGACGGGCGGGCCGCGAGCGCGGCGCGGCAGCGCGCGTGACGGTGTCGAGCGGCACCGGCGATGCCGCTACCGACCGCTGCGGCTCAGGAGCCGGCTTTCGCGGTCTTTCGCGTGCGCGGCTTTGCCACCGGAAACGCGCCGACGCCGCGCGGCCGTTTCGGCTCGATGCCCGTCTTGCCGATCACGTGCCGGAAATCGATCTCGTGCGCGGCGAGCGCGCCGATGAGTGTCGCGATGACCGCGAGGTGGGAAGGGACGGTGCCCTTGCTCGAATAGTTCGTGATGGAACTTTCGTTCATCCGGATCAGCCGGGCGAACTCGCGCGCCGTCAACTGCGCTTTCTTCAACTCCTGTTGAAATTCCGCATACGCCATTGCACACATGTCGCCTCATCTCCGCAAAACTTGAATCGGCCCCGCGCGACGCCGGCGCAAACGGGTGGCGTTCCCGTCGTGCCGGCGTCGCGAGGCGTTACATCTTCACCTGGTCGAGGAAGGTCTTCTTGCCACTCTTGTAGCCGTAGATCGAGATGATCCCGTGCGTCAGGTCGCCCTTCGCGTCGAACGTCGTCGTGCCGATCACGCCTTCATATTTCGTCGACGGCATCGCGGCGAGGATCTTCGCCGGGTCCGTCGAGTTCGCGCGCTTCATCGCGTCGACGGCGATGTAGACCGCGTCGTACGCGAACGGCGCATCGAACTTGATGCCCTGGTTGAAGCGCTTCTGGTACTTGGCGAGGAACGCCGCGCCGCCCGGCATCTTCTCGAGCGCCGCGCCCGCCTGCGAGCACAGCACGTTGTCGGCGGCCGGGCCGGCCAGCTGGGCGAGCGAGTCGGTGCACACGCCGTCGCCGGACAGGATCTTCGCGCGCAGGCCGAGCTGCTTCGCCTGCTTCGCGAGCGGGCCGCCGGTGGCGTCCATGCCGCCGTACATGATCGCGTCCGGGTTCTCGCCCTTGACCTTGGTGAGAATCGCGCGGAAGTCGACGGCCTTGTCGTTGGTCGCGTCGTGCGACAACACCTTCAGGCCGAGCGCCTTCGCCTTCTTCTCGAATTCGTTCGCGAGGCCCTGGCCGTACGCCGTCGAATCGTCGATCACCGCGACGCTCTTCACGCCCTTCGACTGCGCGTAGCTCGCGAGTGCCGGACCTTGCTGCGCGTCGGTCGCGACCACGCGGTAGGTCGTCTTGAAGCCCTGCAGCGTGTAGGTCGGGTTCGTGGCGGACGGCGAGATCTGCACGATGCCCGCGTCGCTGTAGATCTTCGACGCCGGGATCGACGTGCCCGAGTTCAGGTGGCCGATGACGGCGACGACCTTGTCGTCGACGAGCTTCTGCGCGACCTGCGTGGCCTGGCGCGGGTCGGCCGCGTCATCCTGCGCGTCGAGCTGCAGCGTGATCTTCTGGCCGCCGATCGTCAGGCCCTTCGCATTGATTTCTTCCACCGCGAGGCGCGCACCGTTCTCGTTGTCCTTGCCGAGGTGCGAAATGCCGCCCGTCGTCGGTTCGACGCTGCCGATCTTCACGACCTGGTCGGCCATCGCGCCCGACGCGGCCGCAAATGCGGCGGCCGCCAGTGCGACGGTGATCAGGGGTTTGCAGCGCATGCCGACAGTGCTTCGTTCCATCTGCCATCTCCGTTGATTGATATTTCTGGTGCCGTCCGGTTTGCCGCGCGCCCTTGTGAGGCGGTCGGTGTGCCGGACGAATCTCCGTGACCCGTGACGGGCCCGGCTTGCATGTCGCCCGGGGCTCGCACGAGCGAGCGGGCGATTGCGTCCGGCGACACGCAATTCGTATGAATATATCCGAACGCGCTTGCGCCCGCTTCCGCGAATTGCCCGGCCTTGCGCAAATGTGATGCGATGGCGCGGCCGTTTCGCGATGCGTCGCGCAGGTGTGAGCGTCTTGCGCCGTCGATTGCTTCGATTATTCGACCGGGCCGATCCCGATGACCATGGACAGCGCGATGCAATCAATCCGGCACTGTTCGGTCGATTTGTCTGCACAGTTTCGTCGCCGTGGCGCGGCGAAGCCGCCATCCGCTTGCTGCAACTAACGGTCAAGCCCGGCCGCGTCCGCGAATGGCGCATGGCGACGGGCCGTTCGGCGCAGCGTGTACGTCCAGCTTTGCAGATGACGGGGGCCGGCTCGTTCGGCTCGGCCGGCCCGCTGCCGGCTCGTCCGGACCGGCGTCGCCGTCCCGCGCGGCCGCATGCCTACGTCCGGCCGCGCATGGCCACGAATATCACGCCGGCAATCGCCAGCAGGCCGCCGCACACCGTTTCGATGCCGGGCCGCTCGCCTGTCAGCGCCATCGACAACACCGTCGCGACGGCCGGTGTCAGGTACAGGAAATTGGCGGCGCGCGCCGCGCCGAAGTAGCCGAGCGCGAAGGTCCAGGTCGCGTAACCCAGCGCGGCGGGAAAGATGCCGAGCACCAGGACGGCGAGCGCCGTGTCGAGTGACGCGCCGCCGCCGAGCGACGCGAGCGCGCCGGGCAACCAAGGCGTGAGCAGCAGCGCACCGGCCAGCAGCGTATACGCGGTGCAGGGCAGCGCGCCGTACACGGGAATCAGCCGCCGCTGCAGCACGAAATAGCTGGCCGAACACAATGCCGCGCCGAGGATCAGCGTGCTGCCGGAGCCAAGCACGAGGCCGCCCGGCTGGCCGTGCGCGATCACGGCGATGCCGGCCAGGCTGACCAGCGAGCCGAGCCATCCGCGGCGATTGAAGCGTTCGCGCAGAAACACCGCGGCCAGCAGCGCCGTGAAGATCGGCAGCGTGTTCACGATGAAGCTCGCCGCGCCGGCCGACACGGTCTGCTCGCCGGTATTGAGCAGCGCGTTGTAGAGTGCGATGCCGAGCAGGCCGCAGACGAGAAAGCGCAACGCGTCGCCGCTGGCCGGCATGCGAGGCCGCCGCCACGCGAGCCATGCGATCGCGAGCACCGCCGCGGTCGCGAAGCGCGCGGCCGCGAGTTGCAGCGGGGCCAGCCCGTGCAGGCCGATCCGGATGAACGGGAAGGCGGAGGCCCACGAGACGATCGTGAACGCCACCGCGCCGGCCGCGACGAGCGGCAGTCGCGCGCTGCGCGACGAGGGGGAGGAAAGCGTGTTCATGCGGCAATGGTGTGGCGACGCGAGATGTTAAGCTAGCGCACAGATCAACCAGCGGGTATGAATATGGCTCACAGCTCGGTGCGACGCCGGGCCGATGGCCCGGCGCGCACGCAGCAGCATGCGGCGGACGCGCTGCCGTCGGTCGCGCCGGCACCCGGCCCGCGGCCGCCGCTGGCCAGCCTGGAAACCGTCTGTGCGGTGGCGCGGCTGGGCTCGTTCCTGGCGGCCGCCGACGCGTCCGGCGTCACGCACGGCGCGATCAGCCGGCGCGTGGCGGCCGTCGAGAACTGGCTTGGCATGGCGTTGTTCGAACGTCATGCGCGCGGCGTGCGGCTGACGCCGGACGGCCAGCGTTTCGTCGGCCGGATCGAACAGGCGTTCGCGATCATCGACGGCGCGGCCGACCAGTGGCGCTCGCCGCGTACGCCGCGACTGGTCAGGATGAGCGTGGTGCCGGCATTCGCGCAGCTCTGGCTGCTCGAACGCCAGCACGCGCTCGAGAGCGAGGCGCCCGCGTTGCGCATCGAGCTCGGCATCGAGCTTCGCAATGTGGACATCGCCGCCGGCGAAGCGGATCTGTCGATCCGGTACGGGCGCGGCAACTGGCGTCAGCTCGAAACCAGCGCGTTCATGCCGGAGACGCTCCATCCGGTCGCGCATCCGCGGCTCGCCGCGCAGCTGGCCGCGCGGCGCCGTCGCAACGACGCCGCCGCGCTGCTCGAGATGCCGCTGCTGCACGACTCCGACGTGACCGGTTGGCGCACCTGGTTCGACGCGCTCGGCATACCGTTCAAGCCGCGCGCGCAGGATCGCCGTTTCGAGGACTACAACCTCGTGCTCGCGGCGGCCGAGGCGGGGCTTGGCGTGGCGCTGGCGCGAACGCCGCTCGCGGATGCGTATCTCAAGCGCAGCGCGCTCGTCCGCGTGAGCCGGCATGAGGTCGAGTCGCCGCTCAGGTATCACTTCGTGCATGCGAAGGGCGAGAATCGTCCGGAGGTGCTCGCGCTGATGGAGCGGATGCGGGCCGCGCTGGGATAGGCGGCACGGGCGTCGAGATGTGCGACGCAGGCGACGCACGCGGCGCGGACGGCGCCGCCGCTCGACCCGGGCTACCGGATCGTCGACAATGCGACCGCGGAAAATTGCGGGACCCGACAGATTAACGAGAATCGAGCGTGTTGAACCGTTCGAATGCAGAGGGAATGAGGAATGAATAGACCAGACAAGTCGTCGAAAGCGCGTGCGGCGCTCGACCAGCTGTTTTCGGGCATGGCGCCCGCGGACGCGCAGCAGCGCGCGTCGCGCCCGGGCAACCCGTTCGAAGCGGCAGGCGACCCGACCGGCGCCGACGGCCGCGTCGAAGTCACGTTGTCGACGAGAATCCAGTTGCGCGGCTATCCGGGCGCGGATGCGTTCATGAAGCGCATGGCCGAAGCGTGGGGCCTCGCGTGGGGCCCGTACGACGCCGTGCGGGCGACGGCGACGCTGCCGGCCGGCTGGCGCTCGCGCCGGCTGCCGGAAGTCACGCAGATCGTCGACGAACGCGACGTGCTGCGCGCGGAAAGCAGCCTGCAGGGCGGCGAGCTGTCGTATCTGAAAGTGCATCCGCGCTATTACATCGATGCGCGCAAGGGGGTCGGCTGGCGCAAGTCGTCGAAGGCGTCCGACGATCCGGATCTCGACGGCCCCGACTGGAACTGCTACGTGATGGACCGGGAAAAATCCGCCGAGGTGCACGAGCTGACGACGTCGTCGTCGAAGGCCGATCTGGACAACGCGCGTGCGACGTTGCTGAAGTGGCTCGACGAGCACTACCCGAAGCATCGCGATCCGTTCGCATACTGGACGGATTGCGAACGCCCGCTGTAAGTCCGCACGGCGCGCGGCCATCGCGGAGCACCATTGAAACAGAACGGTCCGGTCCCGATTCTCTGGGCAGCGTTCGGCGCGGCGGTCGGCTCGACCGTCATCGAGCTGCTGCTCTGGCCGATCGCCGGAGAAGACCCCTTTCACAACCTGCTTCGCGACGCGCGCCTGACGGCCGCCCTCGTGATGGGGCGAGCCGTGCTCGGCGCGTCCGCGGGCTTCGATCCGACGATCATGGGCGTGGCGACGCTGGTGCATGCCGCGTTGTCGCTTGCCTATACGGCCGTGCTGGCGAGGATGGTGCGCAACCTGTCGCCCGGCGCCGCGCTAGTGGCGGGCGGCGCGTTCGGACTGGTGCTCTACGGTATCAACCTGCACGCGTTCACCGCGATCTTCCCGTGGTTCGTTCCGGTGCGCGGCGCGATCACGCTGGTCGCCCATGTGGTCTTCGGCGTGATGGCGGCGGGCGTCTACTGCATCGTCCGGCGTTCGGCGCGCGCATGATCGTCGGCGGTTCGTGCATCACGCATGCGTATCCCGACCCCAGGAATAATCGGCCATGCCACATCGTCTAATGGTCGGGTGACCCTATACGAAGCCGCGCGTCGTCCGTGACGCCAAGGCTCGGGTGGTCGGGGGCAACAATGCAGGAGCCGATCATGTGCAACTTGTTTCGGGTCGGGATGGGCGTCGTCTGTCTCGGCTGCTCCATGTGCGTGCTTGCGCAAACCTATGACGACTCGCCGGACGAAGGCGCCCGCTGCCGTGCGGTCGTCATGCAAGCGGAAATCGACGGCACGGAACAGCAGATCGTCGGGCGCGCGTGCCGGCAAGGCGACGGCACCTGGCAGATGATGCAGAGCACGGACGGCAGCATCGTGTGGTATCCGGATACCGCCTATCCGTACGCCGATCCCTGGTACTGGGGGCCGGCGGTGTTCGTCGGCACGGGCGTCAGCTTCGTCTTCATCGACCGTTTCCATCATCGCCATCACTTCGACCACTTCGGTCACGTCGGCCACTTCGACGGGGGCATGCGTGGTCGTGTCGGTGCTCCGATGGGCACCGGCTTTCACCGTGGCCCGGTGTTCGTCGGCGGTGAGCACGGGTTCGGGGGAATGAGGCGGCATTGAGCCGGCGTACCTTCGTGCGCACGCCGCTCGCGACCGTCGAGCCGCCGTTTGCGAAGAAGTGCCCTGCACGGAAGCGGGCGATCTCAACGTTACATGCTTGGATAG
>NZ_CAJPHA010000034.1:0-64097 GCF_905339895.1 Burkholderia sp. BCC1988 | reverse complement strand
GCCGAAGTGCGCTGATCGCGCCTGTTGCGCACGTTGCGCACACGGGCCCCTGCGCGGCAATCCCGATTGCCCGCGCAGGGGCTTTTTGCTAAATAACGGCATGACCGTTCCGCACCGTCCGGCGCCTGCCGCGCCACCGCCCGTTCCCGAGCCGCTCGCGCGTGCGCATGCGCGTTATTGGCGCTTCAACGTCGCACTGATCCTGGTGCTGATGGCGATCGGCTTCACGGTGTCGTTCGTCGTGCCGTTCTTCGCGCCCGCGCTCGCGGGCATTCGCTTCGCCGGTTTCAGCCTGCCGTTCTATGTCGGCGCGCAGGGCGCGATTCTCGTGTATCTCGTGCTGATCGTCGTCTACATCGGCTTGATGCAACGCGCGGACCGCATGCTGCGGCGCGCGTACGACGAACATGCCGCGCACGCGGGCAATGCGCACCATGCTCGCTGATCCATGCTGACGCATCGACTGATTCGCGCGTACGCGCTTTACACACTCGGCTTTCTCGGGTTCGTGCTGCTGCTGTGGCGGATCGAGCGCGCGGCCGGCTCCGGCGTGTGGATCGGCTATGTGTTCCTGTTCGTGCCGATCGCCGTGTATGCGGTGATCGGGCTGCTGTCGCGCACGTCCGATCTCGTCGAATACTACGTGGCCGGGCGGCGCGTGCCATCCGCGTTCAACGGGATGGCGACGGCGGCCGACTGGCTGTCGGCGGCGTCGTTCATCGGCCTTGCCGGCTCGCTCTACGCAACCGGCTACGATGCGCTCGCGTACGTGATGGGGTGGACCGGCGGGTTCTGCCTCGTTGCGTTCCTGCTTGCGCCGTACGTGCGCAAGCTCGCGCGCTACACGATTCCCGATTTCCTCGGCACGCGCTTTTCGAGCACCGCCGTGCGCGCGCTCGCTGCCGGCGCGGCGATCCTGTGCTCGTTCGTCTATCTGGTCGCGCAGATCCAGGGGATCGGGCTGATCGCGACGCGCTTCATCGGCGTCGATTTCGCGATCGGGATCTTCTGCGGGCTCGCGGGCATTCTCGTGTGTTCGTTTCTCGGCGGAATGCGCGCGGTCACGTGGACGCAGGTCGCGCAGTACATCATCCTGATCAGCGCGATCCTGATTCCCGTGTCGCTGATCGCGATGAAGAACGGGATCGGGCCGGTGCCGCAGTTCAATTACGGCAAGCTGATGGAACGCGTGGCGGCGCGCGAGGCGCAGCTGCGCGACGCGGCCGAGGAGCAGCAGGTGCGCGATGCGTATCGCCGGCAGGCGGCGGCCGTGCAGGCGCAGCTCGATCGCTTGCCTGCATCGTATGCGGATGCACGCCGACAACTCGTCGACCAGCTCGCGGACCTGCGGCGCCACAACGGGCCGCTGCGCGAGATCAACCAGCGCGAGCGCGAGCTGGCGGACTTTCCGCGCGACCCGACGGCGGCGCGCGTGACCTGGACCCAGGCGCGCGACGACCTGCTGGCACGCGCCGAGCCGCCCGTGCCGATGCACGAGCCGTTTCCCGCGGCGAACGACGACGACCGCAAGCCGCGCGAGCGGAATTTCCTTGCGCTGTTGCTGTGCCTGTCGCTCGGCACCGCGAGCCTGCCGCACATCCTCACGCGCTACAACACGACGACGTCGGTCGCATCCGCGCGGCGTTCGGTCGGCTGGACGCTGTTCTTCATCGCGCTGTTCTACCTGAGCGTGCCGGTGCTCGCGGTGATGATCAAGTACGAGATTCTGACCAACCTCGTCGGGCGACCGACCGCTGAATTGCCCGCGTGGGTCACGCAGTGGCATCACTTCGAGCCGGACCTGATCAGCGTCGTCGAGGTGGTTCGCGACGGCATCGTGCACTGGTCCGAGATCCAGATGCAGCCGGACATGGTCGTGCTCGCCGCGCCGGAGATCGCGGGGCTGCCGTATGTCGTGTCGGGGTTGATTGCGGCCGGTGCGCTGGCTGCTGCGCTGTCGACCGCGGACGGGTTGCTGCTGACGATCGCGAATGCGCTGTCGCACGACGTCTATTACTGCATGGTCGCGCCGGATGCATCGAGCCAGCGGCGCGTGACGATCTCGAAGGTCTTGCTGCTCGGTGTCGCGCTGTTCGCGTCGTATGTCGCGTCGCTCAATACAGGGAAGATCCTGTTTCTGGTCGGTGCGGCGTTTTCGCTCGCGGCGTCGAGTTTCTTTCCGGTGCTCGTGCTTGGGGTGTTCTGGAAGCGGACGACGACGCGCGGTGCGATCGCCGGGATGGTGACGGGGCTCGCGGTGTGCGTGTACTACATCGTGTCGACGTATCCGTATTTCACGCAGCTCACCGGATTCGCCGGGCAGACATGGTTCGGGATCGAGCCGATCAGTTCAGGCGTGTTCGGCGTGCCGGCGGGGTTCGCGGTGGCGATCGCAGTCAGCCTGTTCGATCGGCAGCCGGATGAGTATACGCGGGCGTTGGTGGATTACATTCGGCATCCGTGAGGGGGGGCGGCGCGCCTGCGGAGAAGCCGCTTGATTTGCTCCGGATTCAACCGGTTTCATGTTCTCGTCTGCGACGGCGAACAAGAGCGACGCGGAAATTCGGAGATGATCGCTTCACATGGCGGGAGCAACACCTGGCTAAACGATCAGGTGAGACTCGAAATCAGGTGACAGCCACACGTCGCGCGGTGTCCATGACGGGCGATCGGGATCCCGTCGTCCGTCATCGATGAGTCGCCTTCTTCGATGATATTGGGCGAGACGTCGGGATGCTGTGGGCACGACACGCGATCACCTTTGCGCGCGACGTAGCGGCCGTCGAAACGCATTCTCGTGGAACCTGTTTCGACCTTGCCACCGTGGGCCGTCCCGTCTCCGACGCGGATTAAATCGATCATGGTGAAATCTCAAGGGTTGGTAATTCGATCGTTGCAGCGTGTAGTATTTTTTAACGTTGGCGAGATTTTTCCTGAATTGTTGAGTTCAAATTCTTTCTGTCTGCATTCTTCGCTGCGTCCGGGGGAGGCGGCAATGTGATATTTTGCAATGAGCAGTCGACTGCTCGCCATGCTTATCAATTCAGTAAAATAGCGCCTCCCATCTCGCGTCCGGGTTGGTGTGTCTCCCCCCGATGAAAACATGTCCAGGTAGTTGTAGTCTTTTCCAGTGGTCAGGTCGGATAGAGAGTAGTAAATGCACTCCGTTCCGCAACTATGCCTTCCTATGAAATACTTCCCTGCAAAATTGATGTTGGGGGTGTCGACCAATTTTCCCTCGTCATCGCGCCAGCCATCGTCAGTTTTCTTGTAATAATCTGGTATTTTTAGTTTCCCCGTGTATATTGGGGTGCTGTAATTGGAAAATTTGCTGGAAAGAGTCTGGGGCTGCGCGGTGGTCGCCATCCCCAGGAGGATGGCTGTCGTAACTATAGAGATCTTGTGTTTCATTGTCTTCACTTGATCAAGTCGTCTAGTCCGCCAATTGGAACGGCTAATTCTGTTTGCCCCGCGAGCTCTTCATCAACGAACTTCTGGAAGTGTGCTCGCACAGATTGCATTGTAACTCCCCCTTGATCATATTTGTCGCCGGGGAGACTCGCCCATTCTAGATTGCATTGATATTTGTATATTGCGCTGTCTAGATCTCCGTTCTTTACGACATCAAGCGCATGTCGTTTAAACTTGAGCAGGGCGACACAGTACCTGTCTTGAGAGACAGGAGAGAAATCTGTGATGCGTGCCATTTTTCGGTACGCCTTGCTGTCGTTACCATCCCAGTTATATCCCATAACTTGATATGCTCCTGCGGCAGAGGAGGTAACGCTTCGCCCACGGATCAATCTGGTTATCATTATGTGAGGGTGATCGTCAAAGGTGCGCCCGTAATCCTTGATAAAGGATTGCCCCCCAAATAGCCGTTCATAACTATCCAGTCCACGAGTACCTTCTCCAACGCGGATCATCCGAAGGAACGCTCTGACTCGTGCTTCTTCCAAAGTGATAGTCCCTCCAGCGCTGGCCATAAAGTTTCCAACCAAACCAATCGGATGAAAATGCCACGGATTTGGCTCCTTCGGGAACCCCTCCACACCGGTGACCTGCTCCCACCACTGCAATTTTCCGATCCGCTCGATTTCGGTCTTCCACAGCCATAACAGCTTCTTCATGAGCGGAGACAACGCCTCCCACTTGCCCAGGCCGCCGCCCCATTCGCTCTCGCCCCGTACGACGAGGTGGGAGAGGGCTTCCGCCGTCCACGGGGTTTCCTGCGCGTGCTTCAGTTCCTGGGCGGTCACTTTCCCGTCGTGGTTCGCGTCGATCGCCTTTTCGAGTTTCGCGATGAGCGGGCTGCTGTTGACCGTCGCTGCGCTCGTCTCGAATTCGGTCTTGTCTTCGTCGACTAGGAACTGCTCGGCGACGTAGATGTAACGCTTGAGCATGTCGAGCGGCTTGATGCTGCTGTTGTCGATCAGCTCGAAGCCCGGCCAGTCCCACGGCCCGCACATGCGCACGAGCGGATGATCTTGTTCGCACACCCATCCGTCACGCGTGCCGCCGTCCCTGGTGCCGATCGTCACGTAATACCAGCGACGCCCTTGGTCGTCCTGCGCGATGTTCTTGTCCAGATCGACGGTGCGAAACACGGCGCGGAAATCCGCTCCGGGGCCTTTCGCACTCGAAAAGCTCAGCGGGAAGTCCTTCCAGGCGGGCACGATCGTGGTGAGGGTCGTATTGGCGAGGCTTCCGTCGACCCATACAGGCGTACCGGTGTCGTAGAAAACCGGCTTCGTGCGACGATTGCCGTGTCCAGGGGCGGCCGTTTTCGGTTGTACCTTCACCCACTTTCCCTTTGCGTCGGCGGCGAGTGGTACGAGCTTGGTGCCCGGTTGCAGCTTGTGAGCGGGCTCCGGCAAATGGGTAACCAACTGCGCTCCAGGCGAGATTTCCAGCAACGCTTTGGACGCCGGCAGATGCTTTGCGCGATCACGGCTCTTCTGGATGAACGATTCGAGTTCGGGGCCTGCAAATACTTCGAGGTGCAGCAGCGACCGGTTCGGTTTCGGCGGCAGCAGCTTCGCATCCGGATAGCGCAGATAGTGGCCGAGCCGGCCGATCACGTCGCCGGCCTTCACCCTGTATGGATGCTTCAGCACGACGACCACGTCTAGCGGCTTCGGGTCGACGATCGGATCGAGTTCCCCGAGGAAGACGTATCCGTACGGCGCGTGCGGCGACGCCGGCGCGCCGACGACCGCCGCGGCCGGCGTGCCCGACTTGATGGACTTGATTTTCGCCCAGCCTGGTTTCGCTTGTGCCCGTTCGTCAGTGTCCGATATGGTCAACTCCGACCCGCGCGGCAGAATGCCGATGATCTTGCCGCTCGGCAGATCGCGGATGCGGATACCCGTGATCGGGGGCGGGAGCGGCGTCGCATCCTTGTCGCTTTCTTCCGGTTCCGGCAGTTTCTTGAAATCGCTCTGGATGAAGTCCCCGAGCACGTCGCGATTGATCGTGTCGCGCAGCGACGGTACCGGCGCTTTCGGCCGCGGAGCGTTCTGCTTGTCGTTTGCCTTGTTGCCGACGACATAGTAGCGATCGCCCTCCCAATACGGCATCGGTCCGATGTTCGGCCCGGACCGGCCGACCGGTGCGACTTTCGCCTGTTCAGCCGCAGACCGGTATGTGTTCCAGTCCATCGTATGCATGTACAGGCTGAAGAACGTCAGCGTTTCGTCCGGTGCCGGCTTGCTCGCAGTCGCGTTCGTAGTCGCCGACGGAGCTGGCGGCGTGGGCGTGGTCGATGATGTCTTCGGCTGCGTTGAGGAATCCTTCGCCGCGTTCGCCTTCGGCGGTGGGGGCACAGGCGGCAACTGCAATCGATGACGGATCAACACGAACCCCGTCGAGTACAACGCGTGTCGGCCGTCCTGATAGCGCTGCTCCGGATACTTGCTGTCCAGCCGGTACGCGACGACGTCACCGTCGGCGATCGCGCGGATCCCGTCGCCTTGCCTCAATCGCGCAGCCGTGTTCTGGTCGAAGTGGATGCCGCCGTGCCACATGCCGTTCGCGCCCAACGGATAGAACCCGTCCTCGGCGGCTGCCAACGCCTTCATGTAGGTCATCGGGTTGGCCGGGTCATCCTTGCCGACCGGCGTGAACGGAAAAGCCCAGTTCAGCGGTGTGTAAGGTGATGCCGCACGTGTGCTCGGGGGAGACGCCGGTCGGGCCGGCGCGATGGGCTTCGGGGTAGGGTGGCTATTGCTCATGTTTCCCGGAATCTCTCGGTTCTCGTTTTTCTTGCTGCTCGGGTGGTGGCGGGCCTGGCGTCAACCGGAGAAGAGTGAGCCGCGGCCGCCATCGGTCGACACCGGCGTTGTCTGCAACGGATCGCGAATCGCTCCGCTCGCACCGCCCGGTTTGTCCCAGCTTCCGCATTTTTCGAGGATCTGCCCGGTCGTCACGTTCTCGATCAGCCCGCCCTTGATGCGGATATACGAGCCACCCGCGCCGATCCACACTTCCTCCGCAGCCGTCAGAATCAGACGTCCGTCCGCACTTTCGATCTTTACGTCTTGCAGGCCGACCAGTGAAACGGAGCCGCTCTGCGCCTGAATGTCCACCGGCCCCTTTGCGGCGAAAATCTTGATGCCGAGGTTCTGCGCGAACAGGCTGATCTTGTCCAGCACACTGGCCAGCAACGCCTTGCCGGCCGCCAGGTTGATGTTCCTGCCTGCCACGACGTTCGCGTGCTGGTTTGCCGTGACATGCACCGATTGCTGCGTCGACGCGGCGATCCCTTCAGGACTCGATAGCAGCATCACCGGCTTCGCAAAACCATTCGCGTTGCCGGTGCCGCCGCCGGCTGTGCGGCCACCGCCGGTCGCGCCAGCGATCGTGCGCTGCGTCGCGTCGGTGAACGACTTCAGCGCGGCCTGGCCGTCGTGCAGGCTTTCGGCGCGGTTCGTTTCGCTGGCCCTCGACGCGGCTTCGAACACGGCCTCCGCACCGGCGAGCGGCTCGGTTGCGGCCGTTACGTTCAGCGGCTGCGCGGTGGCCGGCTGCGTCGACACATAGAGGCCTTGCTCGGCGCGCACCGCGCCGTACGCGCCGGATTTCAGGTCGAACCCGTTGCCAAGGAACGTGCCGCGCGTGTTGTCGCTCTGCTCGATCAGATAGCCCAAATGCAGATGAGAGCTGTAGCTCGACGAGTAAAGGTGGACGCGGTTCTGACCGCTCGAGTCATCCATGACGAACTGGTTGAAACCGTCGCCACCATATTCGCGGGAGCGGAAGCCGGACAGCAGGCCATGGGTATGCCATACCGGCATCGTTGCGCCACCATGCAATCGCGAGATGATGACCGGCCGGTCGCAATCGCCGTTCACGAAGCCCAGGAGCACCTGATCATCTTTGCGCAACGGAAAATAACCGCCACGCCTTGCGCCTGCGTCCGGCATCGCCGCCCGGATCCACGACGTCGACTTCGTATTGCGATCGTTCCGGCTGTTCGATGTCCGGACCCGCACACGGTTGCCGTCGTCCGTGACGATTTCCTCGTTGCGGTCGGTTACGACGATCGCCGTCTGCAAGTGCATCTCCGGCTTCTGATGCTCGAACGGGCTGCGAAAGGGTGTCTTGCGGCGCTGCGCTTCGATCTCGACGTGAAAGAATCCGACGCCGCCATCGCGGTGGCTCACGGTCGTACCGGCCCCGGTGGACTGGGCCTGTTCGATTTCGCTGCGCAGGCTGCGCGGGAATCGCGTGAGCGCATCCATTCCCGGCACGTTGTTCTGGATCAGCCAGTCGCTCGCGATGATCGACAACTCGCGCTCGTCCGCTGGCAGCGCATCGAAGAGAGGATGCCCGGATACCCTGAACCAGTAGCCGGGCAGCGCGTAGCGCGGACTGCCGATCGCGAAATAGCGCTTCGTACGCGAAGCCCATTCTTCGGTTCGAATGCGGGCCTGTTGTTGTCCGACATCGGATTTGGCCCAGGTCTGCGAGCCCGTATACAGATAGTCTTCGCCTTGACCGGGCAAATCATCCAGATCCGCCGCCGGCGTGCTGACCTGTTTGTCGAGGTCCGGCCGCTTGTAGTCGGCCGTTCCGAGCGTGAGTGTCGCGCTCTGGACGTCCTGCTGTTCGCTCAACTGGGTGAGCCCGTCGAAATCCTCGTCGGTGCCCGCGTGGCTGAACTTTATCTCCGCATTCGGCAGAGAAGGTCCGAAATACAGGTCGTCCATCATGATGACCTTGTGCGACTTGCCGTCCTGCGCGAAATCGAAGCGCGGAAACACACCGACTTCCTCCAGGCTCCGATGCACGAAATTCCAGTCGGTTTCCCACTGCACGCGGTGCGAATACGAGCGCATCGCCGTGCGCAGTTCCCGACCATGGTTGCCGGAAGCTTGCGGATGCTTGTCGAATACGTCGGTGAGAATCTGCCAGCCGCTGGCTTCCTGCCAGTCGCGCCGATCGCTGCCGAGTTTCAAAAAGCTCAACCAGGAGGAGAACTGGAGCTGGAAATACGAGACGGCCCCGTCGTTTCCGACGCGACGGGCGCGTTGCACGTAGCCGTGGATCGGCAGATAGCGGCCGCCCGTCTGGCGGATCCACAGCGTGACAGGTTGCAGCATCAGGGCGTTGAGCTTGATTTTGTCGCCCACGACGGACGATGCGTCGACGGTCACCTCGAAATTGCGGCCGAGCCGTGCGTTGATCTTGACGTACAGCGGCACGAGCCAGTCGTCGCCGAGCGGCGTGTCAAGTTTGATGACGCGATCGAACTGCGCGTAGCCGCCGCGCAGCACCTTCAGCAAGACTTCCCGGCCCATTCGGTCACCCCGGTTCATGGAAAACGCGCCCGACCGTCACCGAATATCTGAACATCGGAGCTGCGTAATTGCGGCAAATTTATCTTTCGGAATAAACGGAGATATATTTGAGATGTTCTATTTAAATAGGTGTCGCTCCATCGAGCATTGGAGGCGGTGAGCCCCGCGCTTGATTGCTCAGAAAATCATACCGAAGCCAGTTCGGCGCGGTAACTGTGTGACAACGATCTTTGAAGATTTTCTCAACGCTGCTGCCGGCATCTTTTTGAGAAGATTCGATGCTTATCGAGAGATGCGGCTGGCTTTAATAAGAAAACTACGACTGTACGAAGCCCCGGATCAACGTTTTTCGGTGCGTGCACTATGTTTCGCCGATTCGGCTAGTACACGTCTGCAAGCCTCATCGACTGTCAGCGATCCCGTGATAAGTGAATACTCTGAATCAACGAAGTTCACAAATCGTTACGTAAAGTTGGGCGGCGATTGAAATTCTGGCAACCCATCGTGGTTATGCGCGAGCTGTTGCATTCGATTGGGACGAAATTGAAGGGGGCAGTGAAATTTGCAGGACCGTACGTCCATTGGTTTGATAGAGCGACGCCATTTTGTTTCGTGCAATACCTACGCGCATATATGGCGAATCTATCGGGCGGCTAGATGAATAAGGAGAATGCTGTCGAACCCGATGGATACCGACAGCACGTCTCCGAAGCGACGGGCGATCGGCAACCACACGCTGTCGGTCTGGTACGCCGTGACGAAAACGTTGATGTCGGGTCGACGCTCTAACGCCTCCAGGGGGCGCGCCGGCGTGACAGGGGCACGGAACAACCGCGCGGCGACTGGCCCATTGCCATGATCGGTCGCGGAAGCAGGGAAGAGGGCGGCCAACGCGACTTGATTCCACGTCGCATGTCGCAAAAAAGCCCCGCAAAATCGATCGATCTTGCGGGGCCTTTTCATTGATTCTGGCGGAGAGAGGGGGATAGGCTCCCCGCGTATGGCAATCCTCGACAAATCAATGGCTTGGCCCCATTGACGAAATATCAGTGTACCAACGGCTGTGTACCAGTCAAGCTTGCAACCGGTTTCAAATGTAGAACGTTGGACTCGGTCGGATAGACGATGTCCTGATCGTCGGGTTCAGTTCGGGCCGAGAGGCGTCGCGCCACTGCTTGCGGAAGCGGCCCGCTTTGAGGCTCCGCAAGCGGACGCGCCGGCATCATCGAGCCCGACGCCGACCTTAGGAGATAGGGAACGATGGACTGCCTGAACTCGGCCCTCGGTATCGCTACGGTTTCCGCTGAGCGATCTCTGCTTCCACCGCGCTTAGGCGTGCTTCCAACTCGGCAGTCAACCTGTACGCATTGCGAATCGTAGAGACCCTTTGTAGGGCGTCGTCTTCCGCTCCACGAGTTTCGCCGAGGATCTCCGCTACGAGAATCTGTATATCGACCCATTCCGGATGGCTGGAGGCGAGTCCATCGGCAATCTCAAACGCAATACGATGCTCCTTCTTTAGAAGAAAGCACATCGCAAGGTGGCGCGTCGCCTGCGCGTGGCCAGCGGTAACGATTGAGCCGTAACAACAACTATCGACCAGTGCGTTATAAAGCGGATTCTTGTCGCCACCATCTAGATCGAGCGCCACTAGGATGCAGACGCCAACATAGTCGTTGGTGTCGACAAGTTGCTTAAGCGTGGTCGCTTTTGAATGATTGTCATCGTCCTTCAAATGAAGCAGACATTGGGATTGGATCTGATTTTGAAGTTCAATATAGTTGTCTTTAAATGGAGAAGACAACGAACCAATTCCCGGTCCGCTGAGGATGCTGGCAAAAGCGAGCAAACATATAAATCGCTCAGAAGGCGACATTGGCTGAATCAGTGAATCTACATAGGCATCGTATTCCACGTTCACGTGCCCACGGTGATTCACCCTATGAACGCCTTCGGTTTTCACGAAGGTCTTGTAGCGAGCGAGCGTCGCATCGAGACGAATAGGCCAGCTTTTGGAACTGGCGCATTCTTGGAGAAACTTATTCACCGACTCATGCGGAGCACTGCCAAGCTCGCCGAGTACGTGACAGACCAACAATCGCCTTGACGCCGGAGCGCCTTGACCATAGCGGACGAGAATCTCTGCTAGCGGGTACGGCCAACCGCTTCGGCAAGAAAGAATGAGTTCAAGAATTCCCCTGAAGTCCGAATCCGAAAGTTGTTCTGCCAAAGTCGCCGCGAGAAACTGATGTACCTTTCGGAACTCGTGCTTGGATAGTCGATGGCCCGAGCCGAAATTCTCGATTTCGTCGATCGTCTCCACCGACTGTGAGGCTTGGAAAGCATTCCAAAAGAACTGCCGTGCATCGCCTCTTTGCACCTCATCGCCGTCGAGCCACTGAATGAGATACTTGCGATAAGCTTCTTCGTCGTTGATTGGAGGCGCTTCTTGCGGCGGTTGAGTGGCGATATTTTCGCCAGAGAACGGTACCACCTGCCCGCCACCAGCGGTAACACCATATATGCGCTGACCATCGGCCGCATACATTCGCAGAAATAGGACGCTATGACATGCTTTTATGAACGAGGCACTGACGCGTTCATAAAAGCTAAGTCCCTGATTTAGATCGTAGGCGTCTAGGTTCCCAATGAGTGATGGGAGCATATGCGCATCGCCGATTTCGAGATGGGCGCCGATGACGTTACGAACGTTGCGCGCCGTTTCGAGTTCGGACTGGAAATTCGAGGCGGCGACAAATTGATCAATCGAAGCCGACGACTGGCCGCTCTCCCGAACCAGTTTGTCCAATCCGTCCATTTGTTGGGGGGCTCCGACCGCAACTGGACGGGTCACAAGGCAATCGCAGAAGCTGACAATGTCTGTGACGATCCGGGCCTTGAGGATTCGAGCGATAGACTGATGAGCAGCGAACTTTGCGAGGAGTTCTCTCTGCATGCTGACCCAGCGACGTATCAGTGCGAGCTGAGCTGCCCGCGCATGCACTGGGGTCGTATTCAGTGCTGCAGTTGTATTGCTGCGGGCCATCGCCAGTGAGTCCACACCCATCTCGACTCGCTTGCTTTGATCAATTGTTCGTTGGTACTGGTGCAACGCTTCAACAACGCGTGGATCGGCAAGCTCGGGCGGGGCCGTGTACGAAACGAATCCAGCTAAGTTAAAGGGCGCCAAGCTTTCGTAAATCTCCTGAGCGCCCTCTACGAAAAACCCGATTTTCACTATCTCAATGTCGTTCCAAAGCTCAATCCGTTTGCCAAAGTCAAAGTCTTGTACGTGCGCGCCAAGCCGATCTCTAGATACTTTGAAATATTCAGCGAAGTTGCTGGCATAAGCTTCCTTTATCTCATGAAATCGCCTTGTGTCATGTCCCCCATTTTTGAGCGGTTTCCGCAGGCCTCGCGCGTGCTCGATAAAATTTTCCGCTCGCACCAGAATGTGACGGGCAAGGGTACGTGCAACGAAAGGGTCGTCGACATGTGTCGCGAGATGAAATGCAATTTGCATCTCATCAACTAGGAATTTTAATTTCTCAACTCGATTACTTATCACGATACGGGCTCCGGTATATATGCTTCTTATGACACGGTTGCTTCGCCGCTGACATACTCACCTACTGCTGGCCCGCGACCAGGAACAGACAGCGGGCATCCTTTGGCGCTAAGTGCCGGCCGCCTTACTTTGCAGATGTCTTGTTGGTCGTGCTGGCAGTAGCCGCTTTGTACCAGAAGTCGCGCAACCGGTTTCAAAAGGCAGGTCGCAGCGCGTACTGCGTACATGCCGCATGTTACTTGTTGTCCCGGGCCGCCAGCCTGCTAGCGCGCCGGCGCTGCGATGCAGTCCGCTAAGCCTAGATCGGGCTCAGCGCCCGAACGAAGCCGGCAGATCGATGTCCTCCGGGCGGCGCGACAGCACGGCGTGGACCTCAGACAAAAAGGTGTCGTTGTAGAGGCGCAGCCCGCCGCTGCGCGGGTCTTGGCTCCGATAAGCGAGACGGTGGGCCAGCAGGATTTCGGCGTGTAACGGATCGACGCTGTAGACCACTCGGCCGGATTCAGTGACCGGGATGCCGTTCGGGACGTTGCTGAACTGTTTGAACAGGCGTCGCGAGGACCGCCGGATGGTGGTGATGCTCATTTCTACGTTTTCCTTATTTTGAAACCGATTGCACAAGAGAGGAAAGCAGTCGGCATTTTGGCCGACGAGGATGACGACCCTTGCATTGGTGGAGCAGTGTCATGAGGAGGGAAGGGTGGTCTGTGGGACCGAACTGCTCGGCCGCAGCGACCAAACTGCGCGGTCCCACAGACCACCCTCACCGCACGCTGACCATATCGCCGCGCGCACGCAACCGCATGATGGTCTGGCGGCTCGTATTCAACTCGCGGGCGACGGCGGCCACTGGCTGCCCCTCGGCAAGGCGCGCCAGTGCCAACGCTTCCTGCTTGTCGCTCAACGCCTTGCCGGCCCAGCACTTTGCCGGTCTCACGCGCACGAGCGAGCCCGGCGGCGGTGCGCTCCAGCAGCAAATCACGTTCGAACTCTGCGACCGCAATCAGCACCATCATCGTCATCTTGCCGGCTGCGCTTGTGAGGTCCGCCCCGCCCAGCGCGAGGCAATGGACGCGGACGCCCACCGCCGCCAGCTCCTCGACCGTCGCCCGGACATCCATCGCATTACGGCCAAGCCTGTCGAGTTTGGTGACGATCAGCACGTCGCCTTCTTCCAGCCGATCGAGCAGCTTCGTGAATCCGGCCCGTTGTTTCGCTGCAATCGAGCCGGACACGCACTCGGCAACGACGCGGCGTGGGTCAATGTTGAAGCCGGCTGCACGGATTTCGACGACTTGATTGTCTGTTGTCTGCTCGGCTGTCGAGACCCGGCAGTAGGCAAAGACTCGGCTCAACTTCGCGCCCCCCCATCGAACAAAGATGGCCGAACATTAACCCCTTGGTGCCGTGCGTCAAGCTTGTCGTCGAGATGCCATACCCCGATGGTCAACTAACGACACGCTGCGTGAATCCGAGTTGCCGCGCCGGCAACGAGCGGCCTCTCTCAAAGAGCAACGGACACTTGATCGGCGGCGCGGGGTAACGCGTTATCGGCCCTACAGCGGGCCGGATCATGGGACGTGAGAGGCGCATATCTCCCGCCTCACGGCAGCCCAGCCATCGCCCGATTTCGGGGTTGGACGCGCCGCGTTCGGGCCGCGATACACTAGTTGCATCTGCATTCAATCGCGCGTGCAAAGATGGGCCTTATCTATCTCGATCACAACTTCGTCTCCGACATCGCGGGGCATACTCGCGTCGCCGACGCGGACGCTGAACGCGGTCGTGTCGCGGAGACCGTCAGGGCGGACGAGCACCGCTTTGCAGTATCGGTCTGGAACATGTACGAGACGGCGCGGGCTGGCCGCCAGGAAACGAAGGACGGCTGCATTGAGTTCATTACGAATATCCGGCCGCTCTACTGCGCAAACCCGCGTCTCGTTCAGGTACAGGAGGTCGTACGATATGCGGCTCTCCGGTACGACGACCACCCATACCGCATCGAGGAGGTCAGCCCATTCTTCGACACGCCAGCGCAAATGTGGGCAACCTTCGCCAGCCCGCGCAACCCCGCGATTCCTTTCGTAGGCGAGAGCTTCCGCGACGGCGTGGAGATGCTGACTAATTCCAACCTGCGCCGACATCTTGACGTCGCGCTCGATGATGGACCAGCGGCGGCTGCGGCTGGCCGTCAAGCGTTTATCGATGGCGTCGTAGAACGCGACGAGCAGCTGATCGACCAGCAGTGGTTGATGGAACTGCTGCCCGAGCGGAATCAGGCGGACAACGCATGGATTGATCAGCGGCGACGCGAAGTGTTGGTCAACTTCCTCCTTGAGCACATCGACGACGCCTACCTGCACTGCCCAGCGTTCCACGCTGAGGAACAGACCTATCGGCATCGAATCGCAGGTCAGCGCAGGCTCAGACGATCGGACGGCATTGACGTCCAGTTCGGCGTGCTGGCGGTCGCCTACTGCGACGTGATCGTCACCTCGGACGGAGCCCTCCGGGAAATGCTTGTCGCCGTAGCTGCGAGAATTGGCTCCCGATGCAGGGTGCTTTCGCGACTGGCCGAGATATAGGCAGATTGAGAAAAATATATTTCACGATCGGTTTCGGCCTGACGCCGATCGGCCGCAACGCAAAGCGGACCTCACTAAGGAGTTGGCCGCTTTGACCTAGAATCCGTGGAATTCAAATCTCTCGGCATACGCCAACCGACTAAGGAGCACGTGAGATGGCAATCGCCCAAGAGGTCCTTGAGACTGGACGCCAAGTCGCCGCCGTCTGCGCAGGGACTCTTTCAGCCGCCTTGCGAGCGGGAATCGAACGGTACGTCGGATGGCCGTACAAGGTAGCGTCTGCCAGCGTTATCGATGCTGACGGCGCGGTGTCAGATACCTTCGCAGCTGTCGTGTACGCGGCGAAGGAAACGTCGCCGGCTGCAACTCCTGCGCAAGTGCCGGCGGATTCTACGGCAGTCGTTGCTGACGCGACCGACAGTCTGACGATCGACAACTTCCGAGCAGCTTACGCGCGCGTTGCACGCGCGAAGCGGCTGAAGAAATCGCCAGCACCGAAGCTGGATACGCCGACGACGACCGTAACACTCGGCGTGATCTACGCTCAGAGGTCGGATTTGCCGCTGGAGGCTTTTGCCGAAGAGCTTGAGCGACTCAACGCCGCGACTCCGAGCAGGGAATGGCCTGACATGATCGTCGTTGCTTCGATGGGCGCGATCCAATATGCGGCGCAGTTTCCGGGAGAGTCACTGAGCGGCGACTATCTGCCGCCAGCAGAAGGTGCGCTCAACAACTACATACCGGCGGTGTACGTCCTGATCGTTCTGAGGCCGACGGGCGCGTTCACCTTCAACAAGATGATGTCTTTTGTTGTCGCTCACCTGGGCATCTTCTCGCCGGGCGCGAAGCTTTCCAACTTCATCGAATTGCTGGACGGCGTACCGAACACGGCTGTGGTGGTTTGCGGCTATCAGTACGACCTCAAGGGCAACCTAAGTCCCGTTCCACGCAATCAGTACCAAGACCGCTTTGTGCCAGCGCCGCCGTTTCAGATCACGGACCGGCGCGGGCAACACATGGCCACGATTCAACTTATCCCGTGGCAGGACGGGGGCACGATCCTTCTTAAGGGTAAATTGCCGCTGCTCGGCCTGCTGCCGTTCTTCGGGAGGCACGACATACTGAAGGCCGGAGTTATCACCCGGCCGGATGATTTACAAATTTCGTATGTCCTACCAATTACATCGGCAGATTTCGGCGACATGCTGACTCGGTTTCAGCAACGGTCAAACATGCTGGTAAATCAACCGCAGAGTCAGTGGATCGTTCAGAAGCTCGCCGACGAGGGCTCGGCGTCACCCTTCATGGCGCGTCTGTTCATGGGCCTCATGCGGCTGCGCGACGCCGTTTATCCCGATCCTGTGGCGCGCGAAAGCTTCGACAAGGCTTTTGACTTCGTCCCAAACTCGCTATTCACGGCGCGAACGGCGGCTAAAGAAATATCCGAGCTCTGGGCAGGGCATGCGCGCAAAGTCGCCGCCGGGGAAGTCGTGCGGCGGCAAGGTGTGGCAATCCACATTGACGAAAACATCGACAAGGAACTTAGGAAGCAGGTGGAGCACTTCCTCAACAGTGCCGCGCGCGTCATCAAGCAAGGCATGCAGGGACTCACGATGCACCTCGGCATAGACATCGGCTTCATGTTCAAGCAGCAACCTGCTTTTGAGCGCGGTATTGCTGCACTGAAGGCAACCGATCCGCTGCTAGCAGATTATCTAGAGAAGTGTCGGCAGACGTGGTCAGAGCGGCTTATCAAGAGTCGCAACGATCTGGAGCACAACAACTGGTCCTTGCCACGCGTCACGTATGACACCTCGGGCGCGAACATCGTCGCAGTCGAACCCGTCGTCGCCGGCCAGCCGGTCACGGAATTTGTGCAAGCGATGCTTGACCGCGTGTGTTGTTTTGTTGAGAACGTAACTGCACATTGCATACAGCAAAAGATGGCCGCGCCGATTACCATCACGGAAATCCCGTTGGCGGAGCGTCGTTCGGAAGCGCCCGAGCGCTTCCAGCTCACTCTTGCCGTAGGCGGCCAGCCTCGCTGGAATATTTCCTACAAGTCCTCTTTGTTCGAAGAAGTGTAGGAGCGGGCAATGCGTTGAGGCCGCGTCGCCCATCCAGGGGTCGTCAATGTCCGCACTTGGCCCGACATGGGACCCACACGCGGCGCGCTGCGGGCGAAACCAACCGGACCGAAGCGAAATTTCCTCGCCCGGCGAGCGAAACTCAGCTGGTCCGCCTCGTGTCCGAAAACGATGTGCAAAACATTGGAAGAGTGTACGCGAGCGCTGGGCAGGCTTTTGGACACGTCATCGGCAGATGTCCAAAAGCGGACGGTTTTGGACCGACACGCGCGGTGCGATGGATCAACGCGCCGGTCAGTTGGCTCAAACGTCGTGCCGGCGCTCCCGTCCAAAAGCGCGCACTCCGGCACGTCCCATCAAGCTTGGACCTAGGTTACCTTCCCTGACGTTGTGCCTCATTCCGCCGGATCGAGCGCCGAGCCGCAATGCTTGCATTTGACGGCTTCGTTCCGCACCGGCTCGGCACAGAACGGGCACTTGCGGTAGTCGCCAAACTTTCCGGTCTCGGCCGCGATCTGCTGCCCGTTCTTGGCGAGCAACACCACAACGAGCGCGACAACAGGCACGAGGAACGCCAGCGTCGCAGCAAGGGTGCCGTTCGCGGTCCCCTGTGTCACCACCGATGTCCCCATCACAACCACCGGGCCAAGGACGACAACGGCGAGGAAATACACCCATCCGCGCAAGCCCTTCTTCTTCGCGATGGCCGCCACGAGCAGAGCAAAGACTGCGTACAGGATGAAGCCTGTCAGTGGTTCCATGAGATGCGTCTCCTTGATCAACGTGAGCCGGCCATATTGACCAACGCGTTAAATTCGTAAGCAGCATAGTCGGCATCACACCCCGGATACGAGTAACAACTGAAAGAGGCGACGATCTGATATGAACCGTCAGGCATCGGCCGTTTCGTCGCGGTGCCGAGCATCCGCCCGTAGTTGTTTTCCGTGAATGTTTCCAAGCGTGACTCGGTCACAAGGCGCAGCTTCATGCCGCTCGAATTTTGAAGTGCGTCTCCAGCCGCTATCCACATCGATTCACAGGATTTTGCGCTCGCACAGGTGATCGGGACGGCTGTGGAGGAGCGGCTTTTCGGAGGCGATTGCAGGCCGGCACAGGCCGCAAGGCTGGCAGCAAGCAACAGAGGGAAAAGGACTTTGAGCGAACTCATTATGTGGCTCCGTGGTTTCAGGTGTTGTTGTGGAAATGAAGCTGTACAGGCAGGTCTGGCATCAGTGACGTGATGTCACGGCGACAGCCCTTACTTGTTCTGCGCCGCGTTAGCGGCGGTCGAATTCGTTTTCGGGCACGACGACCCAAGGAGGATGTGGCGCATGTTCGAGCAAGTGGACGACGCGGCAATCTCGGTCAACAGTCGCGACGTCGCCATCAGGTGAAAGGCTCTTGGCCCACGTGTCGGGCAGCGCCTCGTTAGCGAGAAATGCGGCCCATGCTTTCGGAAAGCGGGCGCGAGTGTGAATCAGCGTGTGCGCGCGCTTCGAGACGGGGTATGCGGTCCACGGCCGCAAGTAGTCCTCGTCGTGAAGGGCCGCGTCGCACACCGCGCCCGTCACCGAACACACGCCGTCGTAATGGAGCCAGCCGTTCTGTCGATAGAAGTGATTCAGTTGCCAGCCCCGGATGCGCGCGCCGCCGCTGAACCCGTTATACGGCCCTATGACCGGCCAGCGCCATTGGGGCAACCGGAACACCGTCTGCGTCTTATCAAAGGCAAGGGTGACGAACTGGAAGCGATGCACGACGGGTTCAATGTCACCACGACCTCCCCAGCGACAAATACTGTCACTCATGTTCTTCGTACGTTAGATGTCGGTTGCCCATTCTTCGAGTACGCCGGCCAAGGTTATGAGGTGCGGGGCCATGTCCTCGGGCTTGTGCAACCGGTTTCAAAAATAGGCCCAAAAACGATGACGTGGGCCTCCTTTGGTGTCATCGGCCCGTTGTTGCCTATAGGCAGCCTCTTGCCGCTTTCTCCTGAGCCCAGAAGTCAAGCGGCGGCTCCCTTAGTTCGACGTGTGCGCCGGTCGCTGTCGTGGTGACATCGAGGAGTGCCCCGGTGTAGCTCCGCACCCGGTAACCGTCCGGGCGTGAGAAGCGGTGCGCATTGGGCGTAATCTCGGCCCATTGTTCATATACGCAGGTCGAGTACACGTCGGCGCTCTTTGTGGTCTCTGCGGCAAAGGTCAGCGGCCTCTGTTCAACCGATTCGGTTGAGATGCACCCCGACAGCGAAAAGAGAAGCGCAGTGGAAGCGCCAACGCATGCGATCGATCTTTTTCTCATTCTTTCCTGCGTCGTTGTCGATGGGCCTAGCGTCGTTCGACGTGGGCACGCCCTACGTGCCGAACGACATGATCGCGCAGATCCACCAGGGCGAAGCGATCGTGCCGGCACACCTGAACTCGCCGTACAACCCGGGCAACGTCAACGTCTCGAACCAGTTCGTGCTGCCTGGCGGAACTGACCTGCGCACGCAAAGCTAGATCGCGGCGATGGCCGGCGCGTCAATCTCGCAGGCTATGCGGAGGAACGGCTGATATGGGGCGCCCTCGTAGAACGCGTATGCCGCGCGGCGCGCCGGCGCCGCAGCTTGTCGCGGGCATCGTCTTCGCCGCAGCGATGGAATGGGGCAACGTCGAGACAGTGGGCGTTGCGTTTGAGCATCGCGGTCGCACATGGGCGGTTCATCGCCCAGTGGGCTGATGCGGCGGTTTCTGCGTGTCCGACGTGCTGACCGGTCGGCGCATTCCTGGCGTCGAATGCGCGACTGTCGAATTCGCCCGGGCGACGGCGATAGCCGAGATCGACAGCATCGACGCGCCGCGATGGGTAAAGGCGCTCGGTGCCGTCTAGGCGGTACGCGTTGCCACAGGTCGCGTCAGCTCCAATTTGGCTGCGGGCGCCCCTGCGCGATGTCGTAGATGTTTTCGAGTGCAATGGCCTCGGCGGCGCGAAATATCGGGCACTGCTGGGAATTGAGTTCGCCGAGGAGGTGCCGACGCAGCCCTGCAGGCACCGCGAATCCCCTGACGTCGCGCGCGCCTTGCGCACCCTGTCGGCAGAGCGGGCATAGAGCGCGCGGCCAACGCGGGTCGCCCATTTCCGCGCCGGGCCGAACCTGGGCAGTCTCCATCACTGCCGTCAAGGCCGCACGCCGCCAGGTCTCCAGCTGGACGTCGTCGCGGACGCCCAGATACCCACTCAGCAGGTCCTGCGGGTCCATGAGGTCAATGAGGCTCTCGCGCGTGACGAACAACGTGTCCCTGAGCCGCCGATTCTCGTTCTTGAGCCTATCGAGTTCCGACGGCTGCCGGTAGACGGGCAGCACGGGAGCTTTTCGTTTGGATGGCATTTCGATGTCCTCTGGGGGAGGGCGGTGCGGCCGAATGGGGCGTGTAGGCACGGATGGTCCACTCGGGGATACTGCCAACGATAGCGTACCTTCACGCGATGCAAGTGGGTGCTCCAGCGTGACAATTACGTGAATTTTGAAGGTGGGGTATTGAAGGGAAACATTGCGCCCTTAATTTATAGGGGCCGCAGGCGCCACACGCTGTCGCGGTCAACTCTTACGTAAGGAAAAACAATGTCCCTGAAACTGAATAACGTTGGCTTCAACCGCCACGCCACCCCGGTCCACCTCATCGCGATGCTCCAAGACGACAAGGGCAACTCGATCAGCGTCAACTTCCCGTTGGAGCCGCATCATCAACTTGACAAGCTGACGATCGCGGACATCGAGCACCTCGCGCACGAAGCTGCCAAGCGGCTGCACCCGTAATCGCGCGTCGCTTTAGGCATGCGTTCCGCGCCCGCGCGCGGCGTACCGCGTGGGCGCTACCCTTCGACCCGATCCAACCGCGCGCGCATCGTGCACGGGACGAAATATGGATTGTTGGCATCTTTCGCGCGAAGATCTGCCGCGGCCGCCGATCTACCTCGCAACGAGGAAGCGGAGGTAACGCCGGGCGCGCGGGCTGGCACTTGACGCGCCCCGATTCGCGGACTAGAGTGGAATCGCCGCTGAGACAACAGCGGCTCGGGTTTGGCGACCTGATCAACTCGTGGCGCAAGCAAGCCGCGCCGTTATTCGCGCGGCTTTTGTTTTTGCGCACGCCTTTGCACGCCTTCAATGGGCGGGCCTGGGCAGGGAGACCTTCGGGTCTGCCGGTTTCCACGGGTACCGGTTCGCCAACCCCGCTCAGTGCCCGCTCACCCGTTTGGCGACGGGACCGGGTTCGTTGAACTACCCGTGGAGGCCGCACCATGCGCCAAGCCCTCGCTCGTCCCGAGCAATCGCAATCCCCCCTCGAAATCATCCGTGCAGCCCTGCGCGCGGCCGCGCTCGCTTCGTCCGACAGCGCGGCGCTCGACGTGACTGGCGACGCGCTGCGCCGCCTCGCCGAACTGGCCCGCGTGGAGGTGCATCATGGCTAAGGCGCGCTGCCGCCCCGGTGACATGGCGATCCTGCTCAGGTCGGTACACGCCGAGAACATCGGGCTGATCGTCAACGTGACCGGCCTCACCGACGTGGATGCGGGCGAGACGTATTGGCGTGTCGAGACGTGCGGCCGGCTGATCCGACTGGCCCACATCGACGACTATTCGGACGCCGGATGCGACCGAGTCTCGGATTTCACGCCTGACTCAGCGCTCATGCCGATCCGCGATGACGGCCGCGAGCCCGAGGACCGCGCCATCATCGAAGAGGCGCTGCACCGGTAACGGTCGGCGCGGCCGAATCCCCCGTCGCCAGGGGCCAAGGCAATTTCAGAACCCTAGAGGCCCCTCTTTTTTACGGGAGACGGGGCGGCGCTAACACATGGGCCGCAGTTGCGGCTCCTTTCATCGAGAGGGTGGCGCAATGAAAACGTCCTTCCTGTTGCTCGCGCAGTATGACGGCCAGGCGGTCGTGCCGATCGCCGACGTGTGCCGCGACTACTTCGCGCCGCTCACCGTCGCGACGCTCCTGCGAAAGATCGGTGCCGGCGAAATCCGCCTGCCGATCGTCCGGATGGAGAAGTCGCAGAAGGGTTTCAAGGGTGTGCACATCGAGGATCTGGCTGCGTACATCGACGAGCGACGCGCCGCCGCCGTGAAGGAGTGCCGTCAGCTTTGCGACTGACGATCACGAATCCATCGCGCAAGTTGCGGAAATGCAACTTCGATTTTAGGGGGGATGTTTGGCGGGTAGAAATGAAAAACGGGCCGAGAGGCCCGTATTCATTGATGTCCTGGCGGAGAGAGGGTCCGCCAACAACCCAATTATAGAAAGCCATTCATCTAAGTGAGTGAATTCTACCCATCTTTTTACCCACCTATCGCCAGCGCTTTGGACTAGTCACGCCTCAACTATTTCTTCAATGATTGAGAACACTGTTCCGAAGTTTACAAAATCTTCGAGCTCGCCGTGCTCACACAGCCAGTCGCAGACATTGCGCTTCTCATCCCTGTTTACGGACTTGGACTGCGGTGTCACAACCTCTTCACCTCTGATCCGGCTCGTACTTTCGGGGCAGACGTCTATGAAGCGAGGGTTGGCTGCCTCAAGCTTCTCGATTGTCTCCCTTGGGAAGAGATTCTCTACGCCAACTTGGATAGGGTTTTCTCTTATCGTTGGAACAACACGCCGAAAGACTCTGTTGTTATTGGAGTTTTGCTTGTTCGTATCGCAATCATATATCAATATTATTTTTCCCGGTATGGCCGAGGATATTTGATTGTTCCATGACCTCCATATTTTATCCAAATTCCCATATCCGTCCGCATCTGCAAGCTCAACCCGATCGAGAATTTCTTGTTTATTCAAAAGGGCAGCGGCGCGCTCCAAATATCTAATATCGTAATCGCCCTCAACATAAACTATTGGCCTCGACAGTCGGACCAGCTCGGAGCTTACATCTTCTCTGTACTTTTCCGTTTCTTTGAATGCCTTGTGGGCCTCGACAAATTCGGAAAAATCGGATGCGACGATCCTATTTCCCCGAGGCATGTCAACGATATTGAATCCATTTTCACCAAGCTTCGCCTCCATTCCCATTAGAAAAAGAGGGGAGTGCGTCGTTATGATAAACTGAACCTTCGGGAATGATGCGATCAACTCGGGAAGTACTGAAATTTGATGTTCCGTGTGAAGATGTGCGTCAATTTCATCGATAACAACAACCCCCTTTACGTCAGCTAAATCAGAGAATTCGCCACCAGAAAGATCGTAATCTCTTAAAATTGACAAAAACAAATTCAACAATTGCGCTTCGCCGGTGGATAGCTGAAACAAATTGGGGATCCATGCGGCCTCGTCTTTCATTATCGAAATTTGTCGATTTTTTCTGGTTCCAATCCCGAGGCGAATGTTTCCGGTTTCCCTCAAAACGACTTTCAGTAGGCGCAGTATCGCATCATAGATTGCATTGCTTTGGCCTCTGTATCCTGAAAAAACTTGGACCAGTTGTGGCTGCCGCCCATAGGCCAATTGCGAGCTGAGGGGCGATATCTGTATCTCAAAAGCCTGCCGGTCAAACAGGAGATCTAGCAGCCAATCACGATTTTCTTTCAGGGGTGATGTGCAAATAATGGCTCGGTTCGAGTAACCAGAAACCCTCTTTAGCTCAGTGTACCTTGCTCTTGAGGTCAAATTATCTATATTTAGCCAGCCGGGGTCTTCAAACCTATTAACTGGGAAATAAAGGGCGCACTGATTTTTTACAAATTTATTCGTCTCGTCTAGGTGTTGATTAAAATTCGCCCAGAATCGAGATGTTTCATTGATGGGGATGTTGGCCCAGTCTTTTCTCGCTGGGCTGAATGAAAAATTCTCTTCGAAATATTTCCTGGTGTTCAGGAGTTGCCACTCGGTAAGATTTATTTGCCCGGTGAAATTGATGTGGCAGAAGGAATAGTATTTTCCGCTCTTAATGTAGCTTGGGCTTCTGTATTTATAAACTTTTCCTTTCTCGACCTCGGAATCATCAAACACTTCCTGCTTGGCTGCCAGCATGCAATTCACAATATTGGAGAGAAGAATGCTTTTTCCGGATCCATTCTCCCCAACTATAATCATCGGCTTTGGATTTTCGACTCCGTCGTAAAATTCAATTTTCACGTGATCAATTGGTCCGGTATTCTCTATCTCAATATCCTTGAAATACATAAAGCGCTCCTCTTTCGCGAATAATTTTTTAATAAGGCTGCTGATGCACGGTTGTCAACTAGCCAGCAATTGACAACCGCGAGCCCAGCCTGCCAACCAAATCAAATTGATACACGTAGGATCGAACAGGGGGTCGCGCGTTACCCGCATGGGGGCCCGCCGGGTAGGGACCCAAAAATCGGGCTGCCCGGTCATGCATCGCAGGCACGTTCATCGCCTTCCGGATCGACGTGCACCGGAACGCCGGCAAATCGGATATACCTCCCGCCTGCATCAGGCCGCGAGCCTCCCAAAGCGGCGCTATGCGCTTGCGCACCAGCGGGCAAGCTGACTAGATAGCGTGCGTCGCTTTGAGCGCGACAAATAGCGCCACGTCGACGGCGATCTGCCATGCGATGAAGCGGACTTTAAGCCCATGCAGCGCCCGCGTTAAATCCGGCGCCATGACGGGCGTGCGATTCCCCTTTGCTTGCATAGGCCGAGTATTCATCACGCTCACCCCCGCTTCGGTTCAAATTTCTATTGTTGTTACGTCGACGCCACATTGCAAGCCAGCGCACTTGCTTGGCGACGATGCCCAGTCGCTCCGTTGCTGCCGGGCCAATCCCCAACGGCCGCGGACCACCACCGCTAGCGCCCGAGGCAGGACACGCATGCCGCACCTTCAATTTCAGCACATTTGCGATGCTCCGTGACCATCGGATGGCGGCGATCGAAACAGGGGGGCAATATAGACGCGCGAACCTTGATGAGCTCCGAACCATAGCGCGTCACCATCGGTATGCGCGGTGAATCCAGAACAATGAAAATTCATCGATCGACCGCCCCCGATCTTCGTCCAAGCCCAATAGACCGTGTCGTGATAGTTCGCGAAGGTGTCGTAGCCTGGTGCGTAAACCTCGAGAATTCCGTCGCTATGGGCGACCAGCAGTTTGATATCTTCCCCGAGTACCTGCTGAGGGTCCCGCTTGCCGGATAGCCGGGCGCCGAGGATTGCCGCGTAGACACGATTCAGCCGATCACGGCCCGCATCCCCTTCCTGCACATCAGACACTAGCCTTGTTTGTTCGTGCATGTAGGTTCTCCTGACATAAGGCGTCTATGGGTTAGCGTTCTCTCAACAAGATCCTGCCGCCGACATACAAGCGCCCGAATTTGGCCCGGCAACCTGCGTTTTCGTTGCGCTCGCGTTTAATTGCGCATCACCGCACAGCCAAACGCCAGCGCAACACCGCGTACGACAGGCACACGGCATGGTGATCCGCGCCCCCCCCTTGCCAGATAAGGCACAGCGCGATCGTCACACCGAAACACCGATTTTCGCGACAAATAGAAAGACGGGACGGCTGAAAATGATGAAATGCAGTTCGACGGAATACTAGAGACTGTACATGTATATATGAGAATTAACATTCCATCTCTACCTTTCCCGCAACTCCTGTACCGGCGTTGCTCTCTGCCTCGCTCTGCCGGAAATCGCGTGTTCCGGTGTTTTCGTGTTCCGAATCCCTCAAGCCCTTGTCGGATAAGGGCTTGAGGCGCAACACCATAGGTGTCTAGCGCGTGTACCGCGCGCCGATAGACGGGTTCCAGCCGCACAAACAAAAACCCCGGCCATCTCTGACCGGGGTTCATTCAGGCTCGACACGCGCGCCGCCTATCCCACCTGCGCTGCACGCATTGCCGCCTATCCACTCGAGCGGATTCTCGATTCAGTTCGTCTTCGATGGCGTCGCGAAGCTCGCCCTCTTGCTCATCCGTTATCCATCGGTGCAACGCCGACGCAAATCGCTCGATTCGGTCCTCGCCCAGCTCGACCCCGTAGACCATTGAGAATGCACGAATGGCGAATTCCGCGTCGTGCATGGTAGGCATATCGTCGCTCGGCCGATACCAGCGGTAAAGCCCGCGCATGATGGCGCGCATCTCGCGCCGCCCGTAGTCGTAATCCGGCCCGCGCGTCATTCTCCACCCCACATCGCATCAGTGAATACGTACACGCGCATGCGCCTAGCCTCGCCAGGAATGCGCTGAGGCTTCGTCGCCTTGCCGCCTGAATCGATCGAAATCCAGCCGTGGGCGCGCAGCACTTCCCGCACAACCTTCGGCGAATAACCGTCGCACAGCTCGCGCTCGAACACGCTGGGAAGCACCCAGTGTTGAACGGCCGATACCGGCTCGCCCGATTCCGCCACCACGCGCTTTCGATACCCCGCTCGATTGATCGTCGGGCGCGACTCTGCGTCATCCAAATTCGTGAATCGGCTTTCGCCGTGCGCCTCGAAAAACGCCCGTACTTGCCGTAGAATCGCCGCCGCCTCACCGCTACCCGAGCCACCGCGATCCTCGAGCCAGCTTCGGAAGCAAGCCGATGCAGCCTCAAGGGATTCGCCGGACGGCCACCCGGTGATTCCTGCCTCAGTTGCCAACTCTCCAGCTACACCGACGAGCGCAAATCGTTCCAGTGAGCGAAGCACCTGCCCATCTGCGCCGTCCGGCGTGTTTTCAGTTACAAACTTCCTGATTTCCCGTGACGTACGTCGACAAATCCCGTCGCGATCGGCGGCAATCCACTCGATAAACTGTCGACCGGCCACACCGTAATTGCTGCGCGCGCCGTCGACAATCTCCGCCGACAATTCTGCACCGCCCTTGTAGCCGTGCAACTCATCGAAAACGCCGCGCCCTTGGCCGGCATTCGCATCGATATCGATCATGCGCACTTCCTGCCCGGCCCGCACTCGCTTGCCCGCGCTCGCCATATGCTGGGCAAGCGCAACTTCGCCCGTCATCAGGAAAACGAGCCGCCATGCGCGCGCCTCGCGCGCGTCTCCGCTGCGATCCGCGCGACGCTTGCCTTCGCCGTTCCCCAGCATATAGGCGACTTCACCCACTGCATGCGCATCCATCTGGCCCACCTCATCCAGAACAAGCAGCGCGTCGTTATGCTCGGACGCAACAGCTTCCAGGGCGTTGTCAGTGGCCCGGCAGCTTTGCATGTAGCTCGGCGCACCGAAAACGCTCACCGCCGCGCGCGCGAGCGTCGTTTTTCCGATGCTCGACGATCCGTAGAAATTGAACCCGCCAGAACTCACCCCGGCGACACCGACCAACGGACCAGCAAACGCGCTCGAGATCGCGAACATCAGGCGCGGATTGCCACGGCCGAACCGGGCAATGTTGCGTTGCCAACTTTCCTGCGTGCCGCTTTGTGCGAAATGCGCCTTCGCGGCTTTCGGCGGATCATAGAACAGCAGCTCATCTGGATTGCCCAGCACGTCGCCGCTCGGCGTCACGTACGCGCCGCAGTGCCAGCCGGGCTGCGTGACCTGGCGCACGTATGCGCTCGGCCGCGACTCTGTCAGATACGCGCTCAACTGGCGGCGCGCAGCGTCGCCGCTGCTGACGTGAACCCGCTTACCATCCAGATAAGATGCGAGCTCGACACCGCGCCCGAAGATATCGGACGAGCTGGCGACCCAGCGGCGCGCAACCCCATCCCATCCGGAAGCCGCGAGCAGACGGCCGCTGATATCACCGTCAGCGTTGTGCACGTACGCCACAACATCAAGCGGGCCGCACACGAACATCGGATCCTCGCCTCGAGTGGCGCGCCACACGCCTCCGGCATTGCGAAGAAAGCCGGCCGGCACTGCCGCCGCCTTCAGTTGCTCCATACGTCACCCCGCAGCTCGCGCGGCTGAGACTTCGCGCCGCTTGCTACAGCATCGGGAGCGCGCCAGTCGGCTGGATCGCGAAGCCATGCCTCGATTTCCGATGCGCGCCACGCGACCGCCTTCAATCCAAGTCTGATCGCGCGCGGAAACGTACCGTCTCCCATGCGCCGGTAGATTGTCGCGCGGCTAAGGCCCGTCATCGCCTCGACGCGCGTACGCTTGATAACCGCCAGCCCTTCGATCCCGTTCATACATAAGCTCCATTAAGCATCGGCGAGACAGATCGCCGACATGAAGCGAATTCTTGATGAACGGCGGCGCCGCGTACACGCAAATAGCGCGCGCGCTATTTTCCTTCCAATTTGCGGCGAGTCTTGCCCCACGCTTCGCGGGTAATTCGCGGGATCCAGATGTAGCCGTCATGGATCAATTTCTCGGCCGAATTGATCCATTTCCGCACCTGGCCGTCGTCGGCTTTAAGGCCCTCGCGCGACAGCACTTCGGCGATTTCCTTAACACGCTTGCCGGCTTCTATGCCATCGAACGCCCGCAAATACTGCGCATAGCTCTCAGTCTGGATGCTCGATTTCGGCGCCGGCGCGATTCCGGCGTCCCGCTGGCGGTCTGCGAACGACTGTCGAATCGCGTCCAATTGAGCCTCAATCGGCGCGCGCAGATCGAGCGAGAATGCTATCGTCGTTTGGGAGGCGGGGTGGACAAACAGTGAATCCGAATCGAAACCCAGCTTCTGCGCCAAAACCGGAGAGTCTAGGCGGCGCACCACATCGACGGCCGATTTAAACCTAACTGGTGCATCGAGCTCATGCGCGGCGATCTCCGCGGCGGAATAGACGTGCCCGACGCCCCATTTCACCAAGCACGCGCGCAGCGCGTGATCATCCAGTGACGCGGCGGCGCGGTATTCGCTTCGAAAAGCCTGATTGCGCCTCAGGAATTCCCACGCCCATCGATCAGCGCTGAAACTGTCGTCCGGGTAAGTGGCCGGGTCGCGCCAATTTGCGCGTCGCTCGATATGAGGATGCAGGTCAAGCGGCACGTTCGCGCACCTCCCCGATCTGAAAAACCTGGCCCGGCTGGCTCGCTGTGAAATCCGCCCACGCCTGCATCATCAAGCGCCGGCGGTCGAACATATCCCCGCGCTGATAAGCTCGCTCGGTTTCGCTGCCCACGATATGCGCGAGCGCCGCCTCAGCCAGTTCGCGCGGAAACTGCGTGCGCTCGGCCGCCCAATCACGGAAGCACGACCGGAACCCGTGAACAGTCAAATCGGTGCGTTTCAGTCGCTTTAGCACGGCAAGCATCGACATATTCGATATGCCCTTGCCGGCACGCGTGCCGATGAACACGTGATCGTTATCCTGCTCGCGCGGCAGCGTCGATAGCAAACGTACCGCGGCGTCGGACAGAGGAACGCGGTGCGAGCGCTTCGCTTTCATCCGCTCGGCCGGGATCGTCCACACGGCCGCGTCCAAATCTATCTCCGACCACAATGCACCGATGCTTTCGCCAGTGCGGCACGCCGTGAGAACCGTGAACTCCAGGCATCGCGTCGCCGTGCCCGCCGCGCCAGCAAGCGTCGCCATGAATGCCGCGACGTCCCCGTATGGCAGCGCGGCATGATGCTCAACGCGTTTCACCTTGGACGGCTTCGGCAACAGCTTGTCCATGTGCCCCTTCCACCGAGCCGGGTTCTCGCCGGTACGGTAGCCGCGCACGGTCGCCCAATCCAGCACCGCCTCGATACGCTGACGCACTCGAGTAGCCGTTTCGGTTTTCGTAGCCCATAGGTCGCCGATCGCCTCGATGATTTTCTCAGTGGTGACGTGATCCACGGGAAGGTGTCCGAACACTGGTCCTGCATAGGTAGTGAGCGTGTTTGTCCACTGATCGGCGTGCTTGGCGTTGCTCCAGGCGGCGCGGTTTGCATCAATGTATTTGTCCGCGCACGTCGCGAACGTCGGCGCAGCCGGTTTGAACGCTGCCCGCTCGATGATGCGCTGATCGATCGGATCAACGCCATCGGCAACCAGCCGGCGACACGCGAGCGCTTTTTGCCGAGCCTCAACGAGTGTGAACGTGTCAACGCTGCCGAGCCCCATCTCGCGCCGCCGCTTACCGATTGTGAATCGGAACACCCACGACTTCGTGCCCGCCGGGCTGACTTGTAGCCAGAGGCCGCCGCCGTCGCCGAGATAGCCAGGCTTCGCGTGTTTGATCTGCTGCGCAGTTAGCTTGTGGATTGCACCCATCTTCCTACCCATGTTTTTGGGCGGGAATATACGCGATTTCGTGAGACCGAACAAGCAACAAAAAACCCCCGAAGCCTTGTGCTGTCGGGGGTTTCGAGAACATCGCAGAACTGCGAAGTATGTGTCCTGGCGGAGAGAGGGGGATTCGAACCCCCGATAGGCGATTAACCTATACACGCTTTCCAGGCGTGCGACTTAAACCACTCATCCATCTCTCCGGAAGAACGAGAGTATAGCAAACTCTGGCGGCCTCCCGCCACTCCCTTCGACGATCGGCCGGAACCGGCCCCAAAACCTTCCAGCGACGCTCGCACGACGTGCATTCGGTGCGGGTGTGGGGGCGGCCGGGGAGACGTGGCTGAACCGGGTCAGCGGGTCGTTGCTGCCGATGCTCGCGGGGTATGTCGCGTTGTATCGGAAAAGCGCGAACTGACGCGATCGCGTATCGAGCCGTGCCGCCAGTCGCGCCGCTGCCCGCACCCGCACGCACGGCGTCCCGACTCTGCTATCTTCCCGGGCATCTCATCGCTTTCCCGCCTCTCCATGACCGACCGCATCGTCGCCGCATTCGATTTCGACGGCACCATCACGACCACCGACAGTTTCCGTCATTTCGTCCGCTACGCGGTCGGCACGCCGCGTTTCGCATGGGCCGGGTTGCGCGCGCTGCCGTGGATCGTCGCGATGAAGGCGGGCCTCTTGTCGCGCGGCGATGCGAAGGCGAAGTTCGCATGGTTTGCGTTCGGGCCGATCCGCGAGGACGCGCTCGACGCGCTCGCGCGCCGCTTCGTCGATGGTTATCTGCCGAATCTCGTGCGTCCGGACATGCTGGAACGGGTGCGCGAGCATCAGGCGCGCGGGCATGAAGTCGTGCTGGTCAGCGCGTCGCCGTCGCTGTATCTGGAGAAGTGGGCGAAGACGGTCGGCATCGGCACGGTGCTCGCGACGCGACTCGCGTTCGAGCGCGGCACGTTTACCGGGCGGCTGAACGGCGAGAACTGCTGGGGGCCGCAGAAGGTCGTGCGCTTGCGCGGCTGGTGGGGAAATCAGCCGCCCGCGAAGCTGTTCGCGTACGGCGACAGCCGCGGCGACAAGGAAATGGCCGAACTCGCGAACCGGGCATGGATCCGCGGGCACGGAGCGATGCCGGCGATCGGCGCTGAAGGACTGACCGACTGACCGACTGACCGACTGACGTGACCCGCGCGGCGAGCCGCGCCGCCCGCCGTTACGCGTCGGCGCGTTGCGCGCCGCGCGTACCGCGAATCGGACGATACGCGCCCCAGCGATTGGCGCGCCTGAACGTGCCGACATCGTTGAACCGCACGCCGACTTCACGCAGCGCCGCATGCGCAGTGCGCGCGGTCAGCTGCCGGATGTAGAACGGATCGCGCACCACGAAGTGATGGATCGCGTGCGTGCTGCCGAAGTTGAAGCAGAACAGCTGGAACGGCAGCATCCACCACGGGTTGAGCACCTGGGTCTGCTGGATCACGTTGCGCGAATCGATGTCGCCGAAGTAATGCATGTTCGAGCTGACGAAGTTGATGCAGAAGCTGCGTACGAAGTTCGGCCCGAGCCACACGACCGCGAGGAAATCGACGACGCTCATCACGCGCTCGACGACGGCCGGCACGGTCACCGCGTAGCCGAACGCATGCAGCGCGAACAGGCCGGCGTGATACACGATGAACGCGTGCCACAGCGCGTAGTACGCGTGACCGACCGGCATGTAGGACGAAACCTGCTCGATGCGCAATTGCGCGCGCTCGGCCGCATCCTGCACCGGCTGCGCGGCCACGTACTGCTTGACCTTGCGGCGCATCGCATCCGGCCGCAGCACGACGGCGAGCATGCCGTCCGCGATCATCAGCAGGCGCTTCACGCCCCAGCGTTCGCCGTTGGTGATGCCGAATTCCTCGAGATCCGATTCGCCGCCCGATACCTTGTGGTGATGCAGGTGCATGCGCCGGCGCGTCCACGGGTTGATCGTGCCCGGCCGCGTGAGCCAGCACAGCGCCATCATCAGGTGATAGGCCCACGGCGTCTTCTTGAAGTACATCAGGTGGATCAGGTCGTGCTCGAGTTCGTGGATCAGCGACGTGACGAACGCGGCGAGCGGCAACGCGACGTACCACGCGATCGCGCCGCGCGCATACAGCCACGCGATCGCGACCATCGCGCCAACCGACACGGCCATCACGGTCGCGCCGACGAGGTTCTGGTTGTCGAGCAGCGGAAAGCGCGCGCGGATCGCATCGCTCGCGGCGTTGACCTCGCGGCGGACATACGCGACCTTGTCGGCGTCGTGGCGAAAGACGGTTCGTGCGGGTTGGCTCATCGACCGGAATCCGTGCGGAAAGAGTGGGGCGCAATGCCGATGTGACAAGCATAGGCGCGCCCCGGAGCGCACGCGAGGGCCGCCGGTGCCAATGATGGTGTCATTTCGGGTCACGGTGGCCGGTGCACGGGCGTGCGATGCCGCATCGGGCGGCTAGAATGCCGCTGCGGTGTCATTACGGGCCAGCAGCGCTACAATCCGCCGAAACCGCTCCGGAGTCCGCCGCATGGCCCTGTCCGCCCCGGATGCCGCGCGCCAGCTGAACAAGGCGACGGTATCGTCCGCGTATGCGCTGTTCATGCTGATGCTCGCCGAGGAGCGCGGCATCGATGGCGGCCGGATTCTCGCCGGCTCGGGCGTCGAGCGCGAGCGGCTCGCGCAGCCCGACGCGCGCATCACGCCGCTGCAGCAGGCGGCGATCGTGTTCAACCTGCTCGAGGCGACGGGCGATCCGTCGATCGCGATCGAGATCGGCCTGCGCAGCAGCCTCACGAAATCCGGGCTGATCGGCTTCGGGCTGATGAGTTGCGCAACGCTCGGCGAGGCGATCGCGCTCGGCATCCGCTACCTGCCGACGCGCGTGCCGTTCTTTTCGGTGCGGCTCGCCCAGCTCGACGGGATCGTCGACATCGACGTGCTCGAGGCGTTTCCGCTCGGCCGGTTGCGCCAGTTCGCGGTGGAAAACTTCCTGGTCGAGACGGCGATCCTGTTCAACTCGCTGCTCGATCCCGCGCCGGGGCGCACGCTGCAGTCGCGTGCGGAGCTGCATTTCGAATGGCCCGAGCCGCCGTGGTTCGAGCGCTATCGCGCGCGGCTGCCGCGCTGTCATTTCGACGCGAGCGCGAACCGTATCCGCTGCGACGCCGCGCTGCTCGACGAGCCGATCGGCACCGCGAACGCGCAGACCGCGCAGATGATCGTCCAGCAATGCGAGGCCGAACTCGCGCGGCTCGGCTATGCGGAAAGCATCGTCGAGCGCGTGCGCAACCTGCTGATCTGCGGCGAGACCGGTTATCCGTCGGTGGACGAAATCGCACGCGAACTGCATGTGTCGGCGCGCACGCTCAAACGCAAGCTCGCGGAATTCGGTGCGACCTATTCGGCGCTGCTCGACGAGATCCGGTTGCGCGATGCGCTCCGGTTGCTCGAGGGCACGCGCCTGCCGGTCGACGAGATCGCGGCGCGGGTCGGCTATACCGACCGCGCGAATTTCACGCGTGCGTTCAAGCGCTGGACCGGCGTCGCGCCGAGCGAGCGGCGCTGACGGCGCGCCGGGCGGCGCGGGCCGGTGCCGGCCGTGCGCCCGGCGTCGATGAAGCGATCATTTGATCCATCGGTCGATGGACCCGTCAGACGATCGCCACCCAGTTCGCCCCGCGGCCGCCCGGCACGCGGGCGTGCAACGCCAGCGTGCCGTCGTCCGGCGCGATCGCGTACACCGATACGTATTCCGACTGCTCGCCGCACGCGACGAGCCAGCGTCCCGACGGATCGATCGCGAAGCCGCGCGGCTGCGTTTCGGTGGCCGTCGCGTGTACGGGGTCGAAGGCGCCGTCCGCATCGTGGCGATAGCAGAGCAACTGGCTCGACGTGCGTTCGCTCACATACGCGAAGCGCTCGTCGGGCGTCAGGTGGAGATCGGCAGCCCACACGGCGGGCCCGGTCGGCGCGGGCGGGCGCGCGTGGCCTTGCGCGAGGCCGGCGACGGCCGGGTGGCGCGCGCTGACCCGTGCGTCGCCGAGGCGGCCGCTGTCGGCGTCGCGTGCGAAAGTCGCGAGCGTCGCCTGGAATTCGCCGACCGCGACCAGCATCCGGCCGTCGCGCGCGACGCGCAGGTGGCGCGGCCCGAAGCCGCCCGGCACGCGCGTTTCGCCGTGCTCGACCGCACGCAGGCCGCCGGCATCCTCGATCAGCGCGAACGTGAAGATCCGGTCCGAGCCGAGCGAGCTCACGTACGCGAAGCGGTTGTCCGGCGACACGACGACCGCATGTGCGTTCGCGATGCCGTGCGCGACCTGCAGCGCTGCGCCGTCGCCGTCGCGCACGCGCGCGGCGTCGTAGAGGTTCAGCGAATGGCCGCCGTACGACGCGCCGAGCAGCCAGCGGCCGCTGCGGTCGAGCGACAGGTAGGCGAGGCTCGCGTCGATCGCGGTCGCGCCGATGCGGGCGAGCGCGCCGGTGGCCGCCGCGACGCGGAACGCGACGATCGTCGGCTGCTCGCCGCGCGTCGCGACGTACAGCCGCGCGCGATCGGGCTGCACGGCGACCGGCATCGCGACGTCGCCGGCCGGGTAGCGGGCGAGCGGCGCGAGCGTGCCGTCGAACGTGAGCGAGAACGTGGCGAGGTCGCCGTCGACGGCATTCGGGACGACGACGGTCAGGCGGTCAGTGTTCGGCATGGCGGAGCATTGCGGTGTACGTGAAGGACTCGTCGGCCGGCAGGCCGCGCGGCGGATCGCTGCGCCGGCGCGTGCGCGCGAACGGCGCGGCGACCGTGGCGACTAGGAACGCGATCGCGAGCGCATCCCGGCCGCCCGCGTTCGAACCCGTATGTTGCTTCAGATAGCCGAAGGCCGTCGGCAGCGGTCGATATCGGTCGCGATGAACATGATCGGCACGAGCGGCAGCACGTGCCATTTCACTTTTGAGACGGCGGATGCGAGCGGGGCGCGGCCGGGCAGGGCGGGCGAGGTCAAGGGAGTCTCCGGGCGGGCGGCGAACGGGGCAGCGGCCTGCGTTCGCGTCGGGTGGGGATCTAAGTAGTATGTTGTCGTATGACATGGTACGCCGGAGATCCTGATATGACGTCACGGGTTTACCCGAAATATATCCAAATATCGGGAAATGTCGGGAGGTTGTCTCCGCGCGCAATCACATCTGATGACGGATGACGTGAGTGGGCAGGCATGCCGCTCGGTGCTGCCCTGCGGCGGACTTCTCCCCGGCAACCTGCCGGCTTCGTGCGCGGCCCGCTATGCCATCGACACGACGCTGTTCAGCAGCATCTTCACGAGCACGGCCTGCCGTGTCGCGCCCGTCTTCGCGAAGATTCCGCGCAGATGCGCACGGGCGGTGTTCTTCGTGATGCCGGTCGCGGCGGCCGCTTCGTCGAGCGTCAGGCCGTCGACGAGCAACAGCGCGATCTCGGTTTCCATCGGCGTGAGGCGGAACAGCCGGTGCAGCATGTCGCGCGAGGTGTGCGGCGACGACGCCGGATCGCGGACGAACACCGCGACGGCCGGCCGGTGCTGGCGGTCCTCCGCGCCGTGAAAGGGCGCGAGCGGGCGCAGCAGCACGTTCAACGGCATCGCGCCGCCGGGGCGCGACAGCGTGGTGGCCTCGATGCGGCCGAGCGCACCCGCGCGGAAATGCTCGAGCGCGGCCTGCAGCGCCTTCTGCAGCCGGCGCTCGTCGAGCGGGCACGATGCATGGAGCCGCTCCTGGCGCAGGCACAGGCCGTCCTGCTGCTCGAACAGCCGCTCGGCGATGCGGTTGTGCTTGATCACGCGACCGTCCTCGTCGAGGATCGCGGTGCCGACGTCGAGCCGGTCGACCGTGCCCGCGTACAGCGCGCGTTCGGCGTCGAGCACGTCGAGCGCCGCGTGCAGCTCGACCGCGCGCTGCAGGTGCGGCAGCAGCGTCGCGACCTGCGCGCGTTCGGCCGCGTCGAAGTCGCGCGCATGATGCGGGCGGCTCACGAAGAACGCGCACTCGACGCCGCGCTCGCCGCGCAGATTCGCACCGAGGATGAAGCGCAGGTCGAGCGGCTGCAGGTATTGCCGGTAGAAATCGTGCGCGCACCAGCGCGTCGCGCCGAACAGCGTGTCGGCCGTGAACACCTGGCCGGGCGGGTGGTCGAGAAACGGGCACAGCGCGTAGAACTCTTCGCTGTACGATGGTTCGCCGGGCAGCAGCGGGCCGTGGGTCGATGCGTTGATGATGAGCCCGCGCCGCGTGCCGCGCGGGCTGCGCAGCACGAGCGTCGTGAAGCTCGCGTCGAGCCGCACGCGCATCGCTTCGAGAAAGCCTGCCCAAGGCGTCGTCTCGGACGGGCCCTGATAGACGAGCCCGAGCCACGCGCTGAGTTCGCGGGCCGTCCATGCCGCGTCGTCGAAGCTGTCGTGTGCGGCCGTGTCGCCGGGCGCCAGCGCGATCCGCATGCTCGTGTTCTCCTGGGTCGGGGTGAATGCTCCCGAGCCAGCATACCGACCGGCCAGCCGCCCGCGTCATCCGAACGGAGTAGACGACGCGGGCCGTGCCGGAGCGACGCAGCGTGCGTCGCGCTGGCGACGCTTACGCGGTGCGTTCGCGCAGCAGGTACGCGACGATCCGTTCCGCCGCGGCCTCCGGCGACTCGGCCACCGTATCGATGCGCAGTTCCGGCTGCGCCGGCGGCTCGTACGGCGAGTCGATGCCCGTGAAGTGCTTCAGTTCGCCCTTGCGCGCCTTCTTGTACAGCCCCTTCGGATCGCGTTCCTCGGCGACCGCGAGCGGCGTGTCGACGAACACTTCGACGAACTCGTCGGGACGAACCAGCGCGCGCGCCATGTCGCGTTCCGCGCGGAACGGCGAGATGAACGACACGAGCGTGATGAGCCCGGCATCGAGCATCAGCCGCGCGACTTCGGCCACGCGCCGGATGTTCTCCACGCGATCGGCCTCGGTGAAGCCGAGATCGCGGTTCAGGCCGTGCCGCACGTTGTCGCCGTCGAGCAGGTACGTGTGCTTGCCGAGCGCATGCAGGCGCCGCTCGACGAGGTTCGCGATCGTCGACTTGCCCGCGCCCGACAGCCCGGTCAGCCATACGATGCGCGGCGTCTGCGCCTTCTGCACCGCGCGCGCGTCGCGATCGACGTCGACGGCCTGCCAGTGCACGTTGTGCGCGCGGCGCAGCGCGAAGTGCAGCATCCCGGCGCCGACCGTGTCGTTGGTGAAGCGGTCGATCACGATGAAGCCGCCGGTGTGGCGATTCAGGTCGTACGGATCGAACGCGACGGGCCGGTCGAAGCTCAGGTTGCACACGCCGATCTCGTTCAGCGCGAGCGTGCGCGCGGCGAGATGCTCGCGCGTGTTCACGTCGATCTTGTACTTCGGCGTCGCGCAGGTCGCGCCGACCGTCTGCGTGCCGAGCTTCACGAGATACGGCCGGCCCGGCAGCAGCGGCTCGTCGTGCATCCACACGAGCGTCGCCTCGAACTGGTCGGCGACTTCCGGCGGCGCGTCGGCACGCGCGATCATGTCGCCGCGGCTCACGTCGATCTCGTCGGCGAGCGTGAGCGTCACCGCTTCGCCGGCGCGCGCGACATCGGCTTCGCCGGCCGGCGTGATCACCGACGCAACGCGGCTCTCCTTGCCGGACGGCAGCACGCGCACGCGTTCGCCGACGCGCACTTCGCCCGACGCGATGCTGCCGGCATAACCGCGGAAGTTCAGGTGCGGACGGTTGACCCATTGCACGGGCAGCCGGAACGGCTCGTCGCGCGTCACGCGCTCGACGAGCGGCAGCGTGTCGAGATGCCGCATCAGCGGCGGGCCCGCGTACCACGGCATCCGAGCGCTCGATGCGATCACGTTGTCGCCGCGCAGCGCGGACATCGGAATGCTGACGATTTCGTCGAGGCCGAGTTCGGCCGCGAACGCGCGGTAGTCGGCGTCGATACGCTCGAACACGGCGCGGTCGTAGTCGACCAGGTCCATCTTGTTGATCGCGAGCACGACGCGCTTGATGCCGATCAGCGCGACGAGATGGCTGTGGCGGCGCGTTTGCGTGAGCACGCCCTTGCGCGCATCGATCAGGATCACCGCGAGATCGGCGGTCGACGCGCCGGTGATCATGTTGCGCGTGTACTGCTCGTGGCCTGGTGTGTCGGCGACGATGAACTTGCGTCGCGCGGTCGCGAAGAAGCGATATGCGACGTCGATCGTGATGCCCTGTTCGCGCTCGGCCGACAGGCCGTCGACGAGCAGCGCGAAATCGAGTTCGCCGCCTTGCGTGCCGACCTTCTTCGAATCGGCTTCGAGCTGGGTCAACTGGTCGTCGAACAGCATGTTCGATTCGTAGAGCAGGCGGCCGATCAGCGTGCTCTTGCCGTCGTCGACGCTGCCGCACGTGATGAAGCGCAGCAGGTCCTTCGTTTGCGCATCGTCGGCGTGCATGTCGGGCGTCGTGTGCGCAAGTGCCTCGGGGGCGGTGAGAACGTGTGCCATCAGAAATATCCCTCCTGTTTCTTCTTTTCCATCGAACCGGCCGAATCGCTGTCGATCAGCCGTCCCTGGCGCTCGGACGTGCGCGTGTCGCGCATCTCCTGCAGGATGTCGTCGAGCGAGCTCGCGTCACTGTCGATCGCGCCCGTCAGCGGATAGCAGCCGAGCGTGCGAAAGCGCACCTTGCGCATCTGCGGCACTTCGCCTTCGCGCAGCGGCAGGCGTTCGTCGTCGACCATGATCAGCGCGCCGTCGCGCTCGACCACCGGCCGCTCCTTTGCGTAGTAGAGCGGCACGATCGGAATGTCGTGCAGCCGGATGTATTGCCAGATGTCGAGTTCGGTCCAGTTGGAAATCGGGAACACGCGCAGGCTTTCGCCGCGGCGCTTGCGCGCGTTGTACAGCGACCAGAGTTCGGGACGCTGGCGCTTCGGATCCCAGCGGTGCTGCTCCGAGCGCAGCGACACGATGCGCTCCTTCGCGCGCGATTTCTCCTCGTCGCGGCGCGCGCCGCCGAACGCGGCGTCGAAGCCGTAGTGGTCGAGCGCCTGCTTGAGCCCCTGCGTTTTCCACACGTCGGTGTGCACGGCCGAGCCGTGCGTGAATGGATTGATGCTGTTCGATACGCCGTCGGGGTTCACGTGCACGCGCAGGTCGAGGCCGAGGCGCGCGGCCGTCTCGTCGCGAAACGCGATCATCTCGCGGAACTTCCACGTCGTATCGACGTGCAGCAGCGGAAAGGGCGGTTTCGCCGGGTAGAAGGCCTTCATCGCGAGATGCAGCATGACCGAGCTGTCCTTGCCGATCGAATAGAGCATCACCGGGTTTTCGCTTTCCGCGACCACCTCGCGCATGATGTGGATGCTTTCGGCCTCCAGTCGCTCCAAGTGGGTCAACATCGTTCGTCTCCTTGTTGCATGCCGGCGCCGCGCGACATGTGCGGCGTTTCGTGCATGACGCCAACGGTATCGAGCGAGGGCGGTGCCGTTCTTCGTCCGGGTGGACTAACACGCGGCGCGGCGGGCAGCGGATCTTTCCTTAGTCCACCCGGACGAAGTGGCGCGCGAGGCGCTCGCTTAAGGTGAGCGCTCGACCATCGGCGGAGACGACACATGACGGACGACACACGCGCCACGCAGTTGCTTTCGGGCCAGACCTGGGCCGATTTCTGCGACACCCTGAAACGCTGCGGCGAGCAGATCCTGCGCGCCGAGGCGCCGGACGATCCGCTCACGCGCGCGGAAGGATTCCGCTACCTGAGCCGGCTGATGCGCATCGCGCTCGAAATGCACGTCGAGTTCGCGGACGGCGCGTGGCCCGGCTTCTTCTCGCCGTCGCACGAGACCGCGAAGATCGGCGCCGACAATCCGGACAACCTGTACCAGTACGCGCGCCTCGACGGCCGCTGCGAATATCGCGTGACGGGGCGGCGCGGCACGGTCGCGTACCTGAGCTTCGGCACGCAGAAGGGCGGCTACGAGACGGACGGCAAGATGCTGCAGACGGGTTTTCTCGACGCGAAGCAGCTCGAGCTCGCGCCGGACGGCAGCTTCGAGATCGTGCTGTGCGAAACGCCGCGCGCGGGCAACTGGGTGCGCATGGAGCCCGGCACGAACGCGCTGCTCGTGCGCCAGACTTTCCTCGACCGGCGCGCGGAGACGCCCGCGCAATTGAAGATCGAACGCATCGGCGCGCACGATCGCCCGGCGCCGCTCGATCCGCTTGTGCTGCAGGGCGGCCTCACGCGTGCCGCGCAGTTCGTCGAGCAGACGGCGAAGCTGTTCGCCGACTGGGCCGCGAGCTACGGCTCGCACGTGAACGCGCTACCGCCTGCGGACCAGGCGCTGTGCCAGTCGGTCGGCGGCGATCCGAACATCTACTACTACCACTCGTGCTGGTCGCTCGCCGACGACGAGGCGCTCGTGATCGATGTCGACACGGTGCCCGACTGCGATTTCTGGAACGTGCAGCTCAACAACTACTGGATGGAGTCGCTCGACTACCGGCACTTCGACATCTGCGTGAACAAGCACAGCGCGCGGCTCAATGCCGACGGCGGCGTGACGGTGGTGGTCGCCGCGTCGCGGCCGGGCGGTGCGAACTGGCTCGATACGGCCGGGCATCGCACCGGCACGATCTGCTGGCGCTGGGTCGGCGCCACGCAGCCCGTGCATCCGCGCACGCGCGTCGTCAAGCTCGCCGCGCTGAAGGAGGCCGCATGAACGCGCCGCTCGACCCGATCCGCACCCAGCTCGACGCCGACGCGCTGATCGCCGAGGCCGTGTCGCGCACGGGCGGCCTCACCGCGTTCGGCGACGGCCCGTATCGTGAGGCGCTCGACGTGATGTGCGCGTCGCTGATCGACGAAGCGAAGCTGTCGGCGCGCGGCGCGGCGATGATGCGCGAGAAGCTCGTCGGCCAGCTCGTGAACCGGCTCGTTATCGAGGATTACTTCGGCCGTCATCCGGAGATCGCCGACATCGAGATCGACGATCCGCTCGTGATCGTCGGGCTGCCGCGCACCGGCACGACGCTGCTGCAGCGGCTGCTCGCGGTCGACCCGCGCTTTCATTCGGCCGCGTGGTGGGAAACGCGCTATCCGGCGCCGCTCGCCGGCGAGACGCTCGACGCGCCGAGCGTGCGCATCGCGCGCGCGCAGGCCGAGGTCGCGACGATGATCGACTGCATTCCGCAGATCCTCGCGATCCATCCGCTCGACGCGATGCTCGCCGACGAGGAGTTCATGCTGATGGAGCATTCGTTCGTGTGCGCGATGGATTCGTACGCGAACGTGCCGGGCTATACGGCGTGGCTCGCGAAGCAGGACCTGACGCCGGTCTACACGTACCTGAAGCGGATGCTGCAGTTCCTGCAGTGGCAGAAGGCGCAACGCGGCGTTGCGCCGGCCGCGCGCTGGCTGCTGAAGACGCCGCAGCATCTGCATGCGCTCGACGTGCTGTGCCGCGTGTTTCCGCGGGCACAGGTCGTGCTCACGCATCGCGACCCGGCACAGACGATTCCGTCGATGGCGAGCATGGCGCACACGCTGTGGCAGATGTATGCGGACGACCCGGATCCGCGCACGGTCGGCGCGCAGTGGAACGCCGGCATGGCGCGCGCGATCGGCGCGGCGATGACGGCACGCGACGCGCTGCCGGCCGAGCGCTTTCTCGACGTGCGGTTCGAGGACACGGTGTCGGATCCGCTCGGCGTGGCCGAAGCCGTGTACCGCTTCGCGGGCATGTCGCTGGACGAGCCGCAGCGCGCGGCGATGACGGCCTGGATGGCGCGCAACGGCCGCGACAAGCGCGCCGCGCACGATTACTCGATCGCGCGCTTCGGCTTCACCGATGCGCAACTGGCGCACGACTTCGCCGCGTATCGCGCGCGGCACCTGCGGGCGGCCGGCTGACGGCGTGCCCGCGAGACGAACCATAACCAGGAGACAACCCATGTTGCTGAAGGACAAGATCGTCGTGATTTCAGGGATCGGGCCGGGGCTCGGTGTGAAGCTCGCCGTCGAGGCGGCACGCGAGGGCGCGCGCGGCGTGGTCGTCGCGGCACGCACGATGGACAAGCTCGACGATGCGGAAGCACGGATCCGCGCACTCGACGTCGCGTGCGACGTGCTGAAGGTGCGCACCGACATCGCCGAGCGCGCGCAGTGCCGGCAGCTCGCGACGCAGGCGGTCGAGCGCTTCGGCCGGATCGACGCGCTCGTGAACAGCGCGTTCGCGCACGGCACGTTCCCGGAGCCGGTCGAGGAAGCCGATCTCGACGGCTGGCGCGCGGTGTTCGACACCAACGTGTTCGGCACGATGACGCTCACGCAGGAAATCGTGCCGCACATGAAGCGGCAGAAGCGCGGCGCGATCGTGATGATCAACTCGCAGGCGACCCGCAAGCCGTTTGCAGGGGAAGCGGGCTACGCTGTATCGAAGGGCGCGCTCGCGGTTGCGGCAAAATACCTGGCGCGCGAGCTCGGCGTGCACGGGATCCGCGCGAACAGCATCCACATGGGCTGGATGTGGGGCGTGCCGACGCAGACGTATTTCCGGCAGGCGGCCGCCGAGTACGGCACGACGGAGGAGGCGATCATCGCGCCGATCGCGTCGAACATCGCGCTCGCGAAGCTGCCGACCGACGACGACTGCGCGCGCGCGGCGCTGTTCCTCGCGTCGGATTACGCGAACGCGGTGACCGGCGCGACGCTCGACGCGAACGGCGGCGATTTCATGCCCTGAGGACGGAGCAACGGATCATGCAGGAACGACAACAGGAACAGGGGCGCCACTTCTTCGCGTTCAACGGCGACGCGGACGGCCTGTGCGCGCTGCAGCAGCTGCGGCTCGCGGAGGGCGAACGCGGCACGCTCGTGACCGGCGTGAAGCGCGACATCAGGCTGCTCGAGCGCATCGACGCGCGGGCCGGCGACCGCGTGACCGTGCTCGACGTGTCGCACGACCAGAACCGCGACGCATGCGCGCGGCTGCTGCGCGATGGCGCCGCGGTTCGCTACTTCGACCATCACTTCGCGGGCGAGCTGCCCGGCGATCCGCGTTTCGACGCGTATATCGACACGGCCGCCGACGTCTGCACGAGCGCGCTCGTGAACCGCCGTCTCGGCGGCCGGCATGTGCGCTGGGCGATCGTCGCGGCGTTCGGCGACGAACTGCCGGCGCTCGGCGACGCGCTCGCGCGCGAATACGGGATCGACGCAGCCGAACGCGGCACGCTGGCCGAACTCGGCCTCTACCTGAACTACAACGCCTACGGCGAATGCGTCGGCGACCTGCATTTCGATCCGGCCGTGCTGGCCGACGCGATGCTGCCATGCGTCGATCCGCTCGACTTCGTGCGCGACACGCCGGTGTTCGCCGCGCTGCGCGACGGCTATCGCGACGACATGGCGCTCGCGGGCGCACTCGCGCCGTTGCGCGACGTGCCGGGCGCGACGCTGATCAGGATGCCGGATCATCCGTGGGCGCGGCGCGCGACGGGGATGCTCGCGAACGAGCGGATGCGCAATGCGCCGCATGCGGCGCTCGCGGTGCTGTCGCCACGCGCGCAGGGCGGGTTCGTGGTCAGCGTGCGCGTGCCGGACGGCCGGGCGCTCGGCGCGGACGAATTCTGCCGCGGCTTCCCGACCGGCGGCGGGCGCAAGCGCGCGGGCGGCATCAACCATCTGCCGGAAACCGAATTCGACGCGTTCGCCGCGCGCTTCGAAGCGGCGTTCCGTCTCGACTGACCCGAGGGCCTGCGACACGCGCGCCGTGCAACGATGCCACGGCGCGCGCGTCGTGCGACGTGTCGGTGTTCAGCCGGTCGCGTTCGCAAGCACGGCCGGCACGTTGTGGCCGTAGCAGCGTTCCTCGACGCGCTCGGCGATGCGCCAGCCCTGCGCGGTGCGCACGAACCGGTCGACGTACCACAGCCCGAGAAACATCACCTGCGTGCCGCCGTCCGGCAGCGCGACTTCCATCGGATTGAAACAGATCGTGCGGCCGCGCGCGGTGTCGCCGTCGAGCGTGATCGACAGGTTGCCGACCATGTGCTGGTACTGCGGGAACTGCGGCAGCACGGTGCGCAGCCACGCCTTGACGTCCGGATACGTGCCGGCGATGCCGCCCATCGCGCGATAGTCGATCGTCGCGTCGCGCATGAACACGGTATCGAGCGCGTCGAAGTCGCGCGCATCGATCGCGCTCGAGTACGCGACGATCAGCTCGCGGAGGTCGTGATGATCGGAGAGGGTCTGCAGGTCGGGCACCGGTTGCGCTCCGTCACGCGCTTTTGCGCCGGCGGGCCGCATGCAGCGCTTCCGCGCGCTGCTTCACGTCGCGCGCGCACTGGTCGAACCCCTGTTTCACCCAGCCGCCGTGCTCGCGCATGATCGTTTCCGCGTTGAGGCCGAGGAACTGGTCGGTCGTGAAGTAGCGGCAGCGCTCGGCGCCGTCGGCTTCGACGTACTGGTCGCGGCGCGCGGCGTCCTTGTTGTCGTCGGTCGGGCGCTGCTCCCACGACAGCAGGCGTTCGGGCTCGTATGCGACGAGGATTTCGTTGACGGGAATCACCGTCTCCGTGCCGGGAATGCGCACCTGCATGTGCACGAAGTCGCCGATCCGGCCGGTCGTCTCGAGGCCGACGCAGAACGTGTTCCATTCGCCGTAGCGCGGGAAGTCGGTCAGCACTTCCCAGACGACGGCAGCGGGGGCGTCGATCGCGACGGTGATCGAGGTGACGAGATTGGCTGGTTTGGTCATGGCGGGTATCGAATATGAGTGAGGGAGCGGAGGGGGCCGCGGCTGCGCCCGCACGGGCGGGTACGCGCCGCGACAGCCGGAACGGGTCGCGCCGGCGCCGACCGGCATGGCGGACGCGCCGTGCAATGCATGGGGCTGACCGGCGGCCGGCGCGCGTCGCACATCGCGGCGAACCCGACATCGAGCGTAGGCCGGTGCGTGCGGCGAAGAATCGTCGGAACGGACTAAGGCGTTTCACCGGGCCGGCGATCCGGTGTCGGCGTCGGTACGCGACGCACGCGCGCGGTACGCCGTGCGGTTCGAACGTCGACATCGCGCGAACCTGCCGCGACAATACCGGTCACTCTTCAGATTCCTGCTCGAGGTGCCCGTGCCAGCGAAGTCGACCATTGCTCCTGCCATCGTGTGGTTCCGCGACGATCTGCGCGTGACCGACCAGCCCGCGCTGACGCGCGCGGTCGCGTCGGGCCGGCCGCTCGTATGCGTGTACGTCGACGACACGGGCGAAGGCGCGGGGCGCGCGCTCGGCGGGGCGGCGCGCTGGTGGCTGCATGGGTCGCTCGCCGGACTCGATGCGGCGCTCGCGCGTCATGGCGGACGCCTGCTGCTGTTGCGCGGCGATGCGCCACGCGAGATCGAACGCGTCGCGCAGGACACGGGCGCGGCAGCGGTGTACTGGAACCGCCGCTATGCGCAGCCGCAGCGCGATGCCGATGCGGCGTTGAAGGCGTCGCTGAAGGCGCGCGGCCTCGAGGTCGAGAGCAGCAACGGCAGCCTGCTGAACGAACCGTGGGACGTGCTGACGGGCGCCGGCACGCCGTTCCAGGTGTTCACCGCATACTGGCGCGCGGTGCGGCGCGATCGCACGGTGGCGGCGCCGCTGCCGGAGCCTGAGCGGATCGCGTTTCATCCGTGGCCGGCCGGCGTGCGCGAACGCGCGCTGACGCTCGACGCGCTCGCGTTGCGTCCGCACGCGCCGGACTGGGCGGGCGGCCTGCGCGACGCGTGGCCGGCACCCGACGAAGCCGGCGCGCAGGCGCGGCTCGACGCGTTTTCCGTCGAGTCGCTGACCGGCTATGCCGATACGCGCGACCGGCCCGACCGGTCGGCGACGAGCCGGCTGTCGCCGTGCCTGCGCTTCGGCAACCTGTCGCCGCGACAGGTGTGGCATGCGGTGCAGGGTGCGGCACAGGCGGGCGGTGCGGCCTGCGCGGCCGGCGCCGAGAAGTTCCTGAGCGAACTCGGCTGGCGCGAATTCAGCCATGTGCTGCTGTATTACTTTCCGGCGCTCGCGACCGACAACTTCCGGGCGCAGTTCGACGCGATGCCGTGGCGCGACGATCCTGCCGCGCTGCGCGCGTGGCAGCGCGGGCTGACCGGTTACCCGCTCGTCGATGCGGGGATGCGCGAGCTGTGGACGACCGGCTGGATGCACAACCGCGTGCGGATGGTCGTCGCATCGTTTCTCGTCAAGCATCTGCTGATCGACTGGCGGGCCGGCGAGCGCTGGTTCCACGACACGCTCGTCGACGCGGATGCCGCGAACAACCCGGCGAACTGGCAATGGGTGGCCGGCTGCGGCGCCGACGCCGCGCCGTATTTCCGCATCTTCAATCCGGTGACGCAGGGCCGGAAGTTCGACCCGCAAGGGGCGTACGTGCGCCGCTGGGTGCCGGAACTCGCGGGCCTCGACGCGGTGACGATCCACGCGCCGTGGGAGGCGTCCCCGATGGAGCTTGCGGCGGCCGGCGTGCGGCTCGACGTCGACTATCCGGCGCCGATCGTCGATCACGACGGCGCGCGCCGTCGCGCACTCGATGCGCTGGCCTCGTTGCCGAAGCGTCGCCAGGCGTGACCGGCCGTCGCTGCGCGCGGCACGGTTCGCCGCGTCAGTCGCAGAACGCCGCGTGCTCGAGCAGCGCGAGCGCGACGCCCGAATCGAAGTAGGCCGCGCCGCACCACGCGACGAACGCGAGCGCGCCGGCGGCCAGCGCCGCGCGCATCACGCCCATGCGGCTTTGCCCGGCACCGGCCGCGCGACGCGCGCGTCGTCGATCGGCAGGTGCAGCAGCGCGGCCAGCACGCCGAGCGCGATCGAGCCGATCCACAGCGGCAGGTACGAATGCGTCGCGTCGTACACGAGCGCGCCGAGCCAGACGCCGAAGAAACTGCCGAGCTGGTGCCCGAAGAACACGAAGCCGAACAGCGTCGCGATGTAGCGCACGCCGAACACCTGCGAGATCACGCCGTTGGTCAGCGGCACCGTGCCGAGCCACGTGAAGCCCATCACGGCCGCGAACACGTAGACGCTCGCGGGCGACAACGGCGCTGCAACGAACGCGGCCATTGCCAGCGCGCGCACGAGGTACAGCACGGACAGCACGTACTTGCGCCGCAGCAGGCTGCCGAGATGGCCGCATGCGTAGGTGCCGGCCACGTTGGTCAGCGCGATCAGCGCGAGCGCGACGCTGGCGTGGCGCGCCGGCAGGCCGTGATCGAGCAGGTAGGCGGGCAGGTGGGTCGCGATGAACGCGAGCTGGAACCCGCACGCGAAGAATCCCGCGTTCAGCAGCCAGAAGCCGCGATGCGCGAACGCTTCGCGCACCGCCGCGCCGATCGACTGGTCGGGGCCGTCCGCGCGGCTCGCGGCCTGTGCGGGCCGGTCGCGCACCAGCACGGCGAGCGGCGCGAGCAGCGCGGCGACGAGGGCGAGCGCGACGAAGGCATGCTGCCAGCCGATGCCGCCGATCAGCACCTGCGCGACCGGCACCATGCAGAACTGGCCGAGCCCGCCGATCGCGCCGGCGACGCCGAGCGCCCAGCCGCGCCGGTCGGGCGGAAACAGGCGGCTCAGCGCGCCGTAGATCGACGCGAAGGCCGACCCCGACAGCGCGACGCCGATCACGAACCCCGCGCCGGCCGTGAACACGCCGGCCGACGCGGCGAACGCCATCGTGACGAGCCCGGCCGCGTACAGCAGCATGCCGGCGACGATCACGCGCACCGACCCGAAGCGGTCGGCGATCATGCCGGTGAACGGTTGCGCGATGCCCCAGATCAGGTTCTGCAGCGCGAGCGCGAGGCCGAACGCCTCGCGCGACCAGCCGTGGTCGAGCGTGACGGGGGCGAGGAACAGTCCCTGCACGTGGCGGATGCCGAGCGCGGCGCCCATGATCAGGCCGCCCGCGAGCACCGGCAGCCAGCGGCGCCGGGCGTCTTGTTCGATCGGGGTCATGCGTGTCTCCGGATGGATGCGTGCGGCGCGGCGGCCGCGTTCGATCCGATTAGACGATCCGGTGCCGGGGCGCTCAAGCGATCATTCGGTCGCGTTCGCATGCGTGCGGGGAATGCGATGCGGTTCGGACATGATGTCGGCGACGCGGGCTGTACACGCCGGATGCGTGAAGCCGCTGCGCCGCATGCAGCCGGCGTGACAGGCGGCCGATGCAGCGGGGACGGGGCGTCGGTGCATTGCCCGTGGCGGCGTTCATGTACGTGCGCAAGGCCGCGCCGGCGCCGGCTCGATGCGGAATTTCGCTCGCGGCTCGCGGCTACCGCTGCGCCACGTCGTACGCGCGCATCGCCGCGTCGCATTCGGCCGCTTCCGCGACAATCCAGTCGCGCACGTCGGCGACTTCGCGGCGCGGTGCCGGATCGTGCCGGAACAGCCAGTAGCCGTACGCATCCGACAACGCCTGCGAGTGCGGGCCGAGCACCGCGAGCCGGCCGTCGGCGAGCATCGGCGCAACGAGCGCGAGCCTGCCTAGCGCGACGCCCTGGCCGGCGATCGCGGCGTGGATGACCTGGTCGTACTGGTTGAAGCGCAGCACGCCCTTCGGGCGCGCGTCGCCGAGCCCGGCCGCGTGCAGGTGCGCACGCCACTGCAGCCGGGTTTGCGGCGGCCCGTCGAATTCGAGCAGCACGTGCTCGGCGATCGCCGCCGCGTCGGTGACGGGCCGGGCGGCCAGCGCGGGGTGCGCGACCGGCACGACGATCTCGTCGAACAGGTGCAGCGCGCCGGCCGGCGCGCGCTCGCGCGGGCAGTAGCGGATTCCGAGGTCGATGCCTTCCGCGCGCAAATCGAGTACCTTGTCGTTCGCGGCCACGCGCAAGTCGATGTCGGGCAGGCGCGCCTGCAGGCGCCCGAGTCTGGGCAGCAGCCACAGCGCGGTGACGCCGATGCTCGCGGTGATCGTGACGGGTTGCCGCTCGCGTGCGGCGGCGAGCGACGCGACGGTGTCCTGCAGGCTGAGCAGCGCCGCATCGGCGGCGCGGAACAGCCGCTCGCCTTCCGGCGTGAACGCGATCTTGCGATAGCCGCGCTGCAGCAGCGCGACACCGAGATGCGCCTCGAGCGCGTGCACTTGGCGGCTGACCGCCGACTGCGTGACGCACAGGTCCTGCGCGGCGAGCGTGATGCTCATGCGGCGGCCGACGGCGACGAAGCCGCGCACGAGGTCCAGCGACGGGAGACGAACGAGCGGCGTTGACATGCGTAGGGCTCATGCGAACGGAGCAGCAAGATTGGTTGAGAACGTCCGGCGCGTCAAGTTCAATGGAGGCTGGCCGATCGGGCGGGCGCCGGGCAGGCGGCGCCGCACAGGAGACACGATGACGATTTCGAACGAAGCAGGCGGGGCCGCGTGCAGCACGCGCGCGCCGGAACAGGCGCCCGGGCGCCCGGCGGGCGCGTTGCCGCCGGAGCCCGTGACGCTGATCGCGGCCGACGGTTATGCGCTGCGCGGCTACGTGTGGCGCCACCGCGGCAGCACCGTGCGGCCGGTGACGGTCGTCAATTGCGCGACGTCGGTGCGCTGCGACTACTACTTCCGTTTCGCGGCCTGGCTGTTCGCGCAGGGGCGCGACGTGCTCGTGTACGACTATCGCGGGATCGGCGGCTCGCGCCCCGCGCGGCTCGCGAAGCTGCGCGCGAACTGGCTCGACTGGGGGCGGCTCGATTGCGAGGCCGCGCTGCAATACGCGCGCGATGCATTTCCGGGCCAGCCGCTCGACGTCGTCGCGCACAGCATCGGCGGCTGCGTGCTCGGGCTCGCGGCGTCGAACGCGTACGTGCGTCACGTGGTGACGGTGGGCGCGCAGTATGCGTACTGGCGCGACTATCGGCCGGAAGAGCGGCGGCGCATGTGGTGGAAATGGCACGTCGCGATGCCGGCGCTCGCGGCCGTATTCGGCTACGTGCCCGCGAAGCGGCTCGGCTGGATGGAAGACACGCCGCGCGGCGTCGCGCTGTCGTGGGTGCGCGCGCAACCGCGCTTCGAGGACGCCTTCACGCACGGCCTGCTCGCCGAACCCGCGGCGAGCCGCGCCGCGCTGCCGGCCCGCTTCGCGCGGCTGCCGGCGTCGATGCTCGCGATCGGCCTCGACGACGACGGGTTCGGCACGGTCGACGCGATCGAACGGCTGATCGGCTACTACACGGGCAGCGACGTCACGCACCTGCGGATCGCGCCGCGCGACATCGGCGTCGACGCGATAGGCCACTTCGCGTTCTTCCACAGCCGCTTCACCGACACGCTGTGGCCCGTCGCGCTGGACTGGCTGCAACACGGCGCGTTGCCGGCCGATGCGCCGGGCCGCGTCCACGCGCGCCATCCGGCGCAGCGTGCGCGGCTGGCGGGAAGCGGCGTGCCGGGTGCCGTCGCGCACGGGTGAACGCGCGCGCAGCCCGGCCATCGCGTCGATGAGACGGTCGCACCGGCTGCCGCTGCCGACGATCGCGGTCGCGATGCGCGTGGTCTCCGCCCCGTACGATCGATTAACATCGAACGTTTCGTTCGCCTGGCTGCCGCGTGCCGATGTCCATTCCACCCGATTCCGAGATTGCCGACGACCTGTCCCGCGCGTGGCGCGTGCACCTGCTCGATGTGCCGCCGGCCGCGTCGCGTGCCGGCGTGCAGGTCGCGCGCGTCGATTTCGACTGGCGCGTGCCGCTCGCATCGCCGGCCTACGCGGCGCTGAGCGACGCGGAGCGGGCGCGTGCCGGGCGCTATCTGCGGCACGAGGATGCGGTGCGCAGTGCCGCGACGCGCGCCGCGCTGCGCGACGTGCTCGGTGCGGCGCTCGGCATCGCGCCGAAGGACGTCGCGATCGTCGTCGACGCATCGGGACGGCCGTCGCTGGATCCCGCGCATCGCGCGTCGCTCGATTTCAACGTGTCGCACGCGGGCGATCACGCGCTCATCGCGTGGGCGGCGACGGGGCGCGTCGGCGTCGATATCGAAAGCTGCAACCGCACGACCGACTGGCGTGCGCTGACGCGCGAAGTGTGCGCGGCCGCCGAGGCTGCGTATCTCGACGGCCTGCCGCTCGCCGCCCGCGCGGACGCGTTCATGCGCGTGTGGGCCGCGAAGGAGGCGCTGCTGAAGGCGCTCGGCACCGGCATCGTCGGCGGGCTGCGCGCGTTCGCGGTCGTGCCGCCGCGCGATGCGGCGACGCCCGCGACGACGATCGTCGAGCCGGCCGCGCCCGCCGCCGGCGTGGCCGCGTTCGACGCGGGCTGGCTCGACGCGGCGCCCGGCTACGCGGCGTGCGTCGCGTGGGCGCGCTGACCGCGTTTCAGCGCGCGACGCTCATTCGAGCGGTACGTCGTTGGGCGCCGCGTAGCGCGCCTTGATCACGTCGCTCATCGGGAACTCGAACGCGAGCCCCTTCGGCGGCACCGGCTTCATGAACCACTTGTCGTACAGCGCGTTGATCTCGCCGCTCTTCATCAGCTGCACGAGCACGCCGTCGACGAGCGCCTTGAACTGCGGATCGTCCTTGCGCAGCATGAACCCGTACGCTTCCGACGATTGCGGCGTGCCGACGATCGCCCAGTCGGCCGGCTTCGCCGCGAGCTGGCGCACGCCGGCGAGCAGCACGTCGTCCATCATGTACGCGGCCGCGCGGCCCGATTCGAGCGTGAGGCGTCCTTCGCCGTAGTCCTTCGCGCTGATGATCTGCATGTTCATCTTCTTTTCCTCGTTCATCTTGCGCAGCAGGCGTTCGGACGTCGTGCCCTGGTTCGTCACGACCGTCTTGCCGGCGAGATCGGGGAAGTCGCGGATGCCCGAGTTCGTGCGCGTGAGCAGGCGCGTCGTCGCGACGAAGAAGGTGGTCGAGAACGCGACCTGCGCGTGACGCGCGGCGAGGTTGGTGGTCACCCCGCATTCGAGATCGACGGTGCCGTTCTGCACGAGCGGGATGCGGTTCTGCGACGTGACCGGGATGAAGCGCGCCTGCAGGTCGGGCTTGCCGGTGCGCGCCTTCACGGCGGCGATCACGCGGTCGCACAGGTCCTGCGAGAAGCCGACCACCTTGCCGCTCGCGTCGACATAGGAGAACGGCACCGACGTCTCGCGATGGCCGATCGAGATCAGGCCGCTTTGCCGCACCTTCTCGAGCGTGCCCGACAGCGGTTCCGCGGCGAGCGATGCGCCGCACGCGAGCGCGCACGCGGCGACGAGCAGGCCGCGGCCGAGGACGGTAGTCAACCGGGGCGGGATGGTCATGGCGGATCTCCGTGGGCGGATCGTAGGGAAGCGTCGATTCGTATGTTGCCAAAGACAAAATAATTGCAACATATGTTGATTGCGAGGCCTGTCGGGCCGGTCCGGCGCGCCGCGCCGGACATCAGGGAAACTCCCGAGTCGGAATTATGAAAAACAGGTTGTCTAGACAAGTCGCGGTGGCTACACTGCAATCCATCCCGAACTTGTCTAGACAGGATTGCTCACATGATTACGTTGACCCCCGGCCACCTGACCCTTCCGCAACTGCGCAAGATCGCTCGCGAATCCGTGCAGCTCAAGCTCGACCCGGCGAGCTTCGCGAAGATCGACGCGGGCGCGAAGGCCGTCGCCGACATCGCGGCGAAGGGCGAGCCCGCATACGGCATCAACACGGGTTTCGGCCGCCTGGCCAGCACGCACATCCCGCACGACCAGCTCGAGCTGCTGCAGAAGAACCTGGTGCTGTCGCATGCGGTCGGCGTGGGCGAGCCGATGGCGCGCTCGTCGGTGCGTCTGCTGATGGCACTGAAGCTGTCGAGCCTCGGCCGCGGCCACTCGGGCATCCGTCGCGAAGTGATGGACGCGCTGATCACGCTGTTCAACGCCGACGTGCTGCCGCTGATCCCGGTGAAGGGCTCGGTCGGCGCATCGGGCGACCTGGCACCCCTCGCGCACATGTCGGCCGTGCTGCTGGGCGTCGGTGAAGTGTTCATCCGCGGCGAGCGCGCCAGCGCGCTGGACGGTCTGCGTGTCGCGGGCCTCGCGCCGCTGACGCTGCAGGCGAAGGAAGGCCTGGCGCTGCTGAACGGCACGCAGGCGTCGACCGCGCTGGCGCTCGACAACATGTTCGCGATCGAAGACCTGTACCGCACCGCGCTGGTCGCGGGCGCGCTGTCGGTCGACGCGGCAGCCGGCTCGGTGAAGCCGTTCGACGCCCGCATCCACGAACTGCGCGGCCATCAAGGCCAGATCGACGCGGCCGCGTCGTACCGCGACCTGCTCGAAGGCTCGCCGATCAACCAGTCGCACCGCGATTGCGACAAGGTGCAGGATCCGTACAGCCTGCGCTGCCAGCCGCAGGTGATGGGCGCGTGCCTGGACCAGATGCGTCACGCAGCCGACGTGCTGCTGGTCGAAGCGAACGCCGTGTCGGACAACCCGCTGATCTTCCCGGATACCGGCGAAGTGCTGTCGGGCGGCAACTTCCACGCTGAACCCGTCGCATTCGCGGCCGACAACCTCGCGCTGGCCGCAGCGGAAATCGGCGCGCTGGCCGAGCGCCGCATCGCGCTGCTGATCGACGCGACGCTGTCGGGCCTGCCCCCGTTCCTCGTGAAGGACGGCGGCGTGAACTCGGGCTTCATGATCGCCCACGTGACGGCGGCCGCGCTGGCATCGGAAAACAAGACGCTCGCGCACCCGGCGTCGGTCGACTCGCTGCCGACCTCGGCGAACCAGGAAGACCACGTGTCGATGGCGACGTTCGCCGCGCGCAAGCTCGCCGACATCGCGGACAACACGAAGCACATCCTCGCGATCGAACTGCTGGCCGCCGCCCAGGGCGTCGACCTGCGCGCGCCGTACCACACGAGCCCGAAGCTCGCGCCGGTGATGGAAACGATCCGCGGCAAGGTTGCGCACTACGAGCTCGACCACTACTTCGCACCGGACATCGCGGTGATCGCGAAGCTCGTCGGCGAGCGCGCGTTCGCGAAGGTCGCGCCGTTCGCGTTCGCATCGGAACAGTAAGCCCATGAGCGCGCCGGTCTACCAGGAGATCAAGGATTTCATCCTGGGCCGCATTCACGCCGGCGAGTGGGCGGAGGGCGACCAGGTGCCCTCCGAGAACGAACTGGCCCGCGAGTTCAAGGTTGCGCGCATGACCGTCAACCGCGCGTTGCGCGAGTTGACGGCCGAGCAGGTGCTGACGCGCATGAAGGGCGCCGGCACCTACGTCGCGCGGCCGAAGTACGAGTCGACGCTCGTCGCGATCCGCAGCATCTCGGAAGAGGTCGACGCGCGCGGGCATGCGTACCGCGCCAGCGTACTCGGCCTCGAGACGATCCGCGCCGACGAGGCGCTCGCCGACGAGATGCAGATGGCCGTGCGCGCGAAGCTGTTTTATTCGCAGGTGTTGCACTTCGAGAATGACGAACCCGTCCAGCTCGAAGAACGGTGGGTGAATCCGGCGGTCGCGCCGGATTATGCCGAGCAGGATTTTACGAACACGACGCCGAACCTGTACCTGATGCGCGCGGCCCCGCTGCAGCGCGTCGAGTACCGGATCGAAGCGGCGGCTCCGGCGCCCGAGCGGCGCGAGCAGCTGCGGATGGACGACGTCGAGCCGTGTCTGGTTTTACATCGGCGCACCTGGTCGCAGGGCGTCGTCGCCTCGGTGGCGAATCTGTGGCACCCCGGCAGCCGTTATCGCTTCACCGGGCATTTCTGATTCCTATTTGATAGTCATTTTCCTTCGGGAGCAGTCGTCATGAACCATCCGAAACACATCGATCCCCGTCTCGATCCGACCCGCACGATCCGCGCGCCGCGCGGCAGCGAGAAGGTCTGCAAGACCTGGCTGGCCGAAGCGGCCTACCGGATGATCCAGAACAACCTGGATCCGGAAGTCGCCGAGCATCCGCACGCGCTCGTCGTGTACGGCGGCATCGGCCGCGCGGCGCGCAACTGGGAATGCTACGACCAGATCCTCGCGTCGCTGAAGGATCTCGAAGAGAACGAGACGCTGCTGATCCAGTCGGGCAAGCCGGTCGGTGTGTTCCGCACGCACAAGGATGCGCCGCGCGTGCTGCTCGCGAACTCGAACCTCGTGCCGCACTGGGCGACCTGGGATCACTTCCACGAGCTCGACCGCAAGGGCCTGATGATGTACGGCCAGATGACGGCCGGCAGCTGGATCTACATCGGCAGCCAGGGCATCGTGCAGGGCACCTATGAAACCTTCTTCTCGGTCGCGAACCAGCACTTCAACGGCGATCCGTCGGGCCGCTGGATCCTGACGGGCGGCCTCGGCGGCATGGGCGGCGCGCAGCCGCTCGCCGCGACGATGGCCGGCTTCTCGATGATCGCGGTCGAATGCGACGAGACGCGCATCGACTTCCGCCTGAAGACGCGCTACGTCGACAAGAAGGCGACGACGCTCGACGAAGCGCTCGGCATGATCGACGAAGCGAAGCGCACCGGCAAGCCGGTGTCGATCGGCCTGCTCGGCAACGCGGCCGACGTGTTCGCGGAACTCGTGACGCGCGGTATCACGCCGGACTGCGTGACCGACCAGACGAGCGCGCACGACCCGATCAACGGCTACCTGCCGCAAGGCTGGACCGTCGCGCAATGGCGCGAAGCGCAGAAGGTCGATCCGCAGAGCATCGTGAAGGTCGCGAAGCAGTCGATGGCCGTGCAGGTGCGCGCGATGCTGACGCTGCAGGAGCGCGGCGCCGCCACGCTCGACTACGGCAACAACATCCGCCAGATGGCGCTGGAAATGGGCGTCGAGAACGCATTCGACTTCCCGGGCTTCGTGCCGGCCTATATCCGCCCGCTGTTCTGCGAAGGCAAGGGCCCGTTCCGCTGGGTCGCGCTGTCCGGCGATCCGGAAGACATCTACAAGACCGACCAGAAGGTGAAGGAGCTGATCCCCGACGATCCGCACCTGCACAACTGGCTCGACATGGCGCGTGAGCGCATCGCGTTCCAGGGTCTGCCGGCGCGGATCTGCTGGGTCGGCGTGAAGGATCGCTATCGCCTCGGCCAGGCGTTCAACGAGATGGTGAAGAACGGCGAACTGAAGGCCCCGATCGTGATCGGCCGCGACCACCTCGACACCGGTTCGGTCGCGAGCCCGAACCGCGAGACGGAATCGATGAAGGACGGTTCGGACGCCGTGAGCGACTGGCCGCTGCTGAACGCCCTGCTGAACACCGCAGGCGGCGCATCGTGGGTGTCGCTGCACCACGGCGGCGGCGTCGGCATGGGCTTCTCGCAGCACTCGGGCGTCGTGATCGTCGCCGACGGTACCGCCGAAGCACACGAGCGTCTCGGCCGCGTGCTGCTGAACGATCCGGCGACGGGCGTGATGCGCCATGCGGATGCCGGCTACGAACTCGCGCAGCAGACGGCCCGCGAAGCCGGCCTGAAGCTGCCGATGCTTGGCCGCTGAGCATGACGGCGCTCGACCAGGCGCCGGTGAACGCGACGATGATCCGCGCGGCGGATCTCGTCGCGTCGCCGTGGAAGAACGGCGGCGGCGTGACGCGCGAGATCGGTGCGTTTCCTCCTGGCGCCGCGCTCGATGCGTTCGCGTGGCGCGTGAGCGTCGCGGACGTCGGCGCGGCCGGTCCGTTCTCGCGTTTCGAAGGGATCGACCGCACGCTCGTGCTGCTGTCCGGCGCGGGCATGACGCTCGCGGAAGCGGGCGGTGCGAAGCACGTGCTCGACGCGCCGCTCGCGCGTGCGGACTTCGCTGGCGAAACGGCGATCGATGCGACGCTGCACGACGGCGCGACACGCGACTTCAACCTGATGACGCGCCGTTCGGCCGCGCGCGGGACGCTCGACGTGTGGCCCGAAGGCACGCACCGCGCCGAGCGCGCCGATACCGTGCTGCTGTTCTGCGCGACGGGCGCGGTCGGCGTCGAGATCGACGGCGCGCACTACGCACTGCAGGAAATGGACACGCTGCGGCTCGACGGGCCGCAGCGTGCGTTTGACGTCGTCGTGAGCGGAGGCGGCGCGCTGCTCGCCGTGTCGCTCGCCGTCGGCGAACGAGACTGAACGCATGAAACCGACTGTCTGGCATCACCTGAGGCTGTGTCCGCACGGCCATCCCGACGAAACGATCGACGACGCGGCGATCGCCGTCGACGAAACCGGCACGATCGTGTGGCTCGGCGCGTTGTCCGCGCTGCCGCACGGTTATGCGCACTGGCAGCGGGAAGACCTGCACGGCGCGTGGGTGACGCCGGGCCTCGTCGACTGCCATACGCACCTCGTGTACGGCGGCACGCGGGCCGACGAGTTCGCGCAGCGCCTCGCCGGCGTCAGCTACGAGGAGATCGCGCGGCAGGGCGGCGGGATCGTGTCGACGGTGCGCGCGACGCGCGCAGCCGACGAGACGACGCTGTTCGTGCAGGCCGCCGCGCGCCTGCAGCCGCTGCTCGCCGACGGCGTGACGGCGATCGAGATCAAGTCGGGCTACGGGCTCGACCTCGCGAGCGAGCGCAAGATGCTGCGCGTCGCGCGCCAGCTCGGCGAGCGCTTCCCGGTCACGGTCTACACCACGTTCCTCGGCGCGCACGCGCTGCCGCCGGAATATGCGGGCCGTGCGGATGAATACATCGACGAAGTGTGCGGCCGGATGCTGCCGGCGCTCGCCGACGAAGGCCTCATCGACGCGGTCGACGTGTTCTGCGAGCGCATCGGCTTTTCGCTCGCGCAGACCGAGCGCGTGTTCGAGGCCGCGACGCGGCGCGGGCTGCCGGTGAAGCTGCACGCGGAGCAGTTGTCGAACGCGGGCGGCACCGCGCTTGCCGCGCGTTATCGCGCGCTGTCCGCCGACCACCTCGAATTTCTCGACGAAGCCGGCATCGAGGCGATGAAGGCGGCCGGCACGGTCGCCGTGCTGCTGCCCGGCGCGTATTACTTCATTCGCGAAACGCAATTGCCGCCGATCGAGCTGCTGCGCAAGCATGGCGTGCCGATCGCGCTCGCGACCGATCACAACCCCGGCACCTCGCCGCTCGAATCGCTGCTGCTGACGCTGAACCTGGGCTGCACGCTGTTCCGCATGACGGTGCCCGAGGTGCTGCAGGGCGTGACGCGCCATGCGGCGGCGGCGCTCGGCCGCGCGGATCGTCACGGTGCGCTCGAGATCGGCCGCCAGGCCGATTTCGCGGTCTGGTCGGTCGGCTCGCTGTCGGAGCTCGCGTACTGGATCGGCCGGCCGCTGTGCGAGCAGGTCGTGCGCGGCGGCGCGACGGTGTTTCGCCGGATGAACGGCTAGTTTTAGCGGAGGGCCGGACGCGGCGCTGAAGCGCCGGTCCGGCCGATCGCCACGGAGCGGAAGCGGGCGCCGACGCGCCGCCTCCTGCCAACCGGGGCTTGGGACCGGACCGACGCTTCAGTGCGCCGAATCCGGCCAACAAGGACTCACGATGACCGACTCTATGTTGTTCGCGGACCATGCCCGGCTGCCCGATGGCTGGCGCCGCAACGTGCTGCTGCGCTGGGACGCGGCCGGCACGCTGACCGACGTGACGCCCGACACCGACGCGCCGGCCGGCGTCGCGCGCGCGGCCGGGCCCGTGCTGCCCGGCATGCCGAACCTGCATTCGCACGCGTTCCAGCGCGCGATGGCGGGGCTCACCGAATATCGCGCGAATCCCGCCGACAGCTTCTGGAGCTGGCGCGACCTGATGTACCGCTTCGCGCTGAAGATCACGCCCGACGCGCTCGCGGCGATCGCGCGCTGGCTGTACGTCGAGATGCTGAAGTGCGGCTACACGTCGGTGTGCGAATTCCACTACGTGCATCACGCGCAGGACGGCTCGCGCTATCCGCAGATCGCGGAACTCGGTGCGCGCGTGGTCGATGCCGCGCGCTCGGCCGGCATCGGCATCACGATGCTGCCCGTGTCGTACCAGTTCGCCGGCTTCGGCAACAAGCCGCCGCGCGACGACCAGCGCCGCTTCATCAATACGCCGGACGGCCTGCTCGAGCTGCTCGACGCGATGCGCCGCGTCGCGCCCGAGCACGGCGGCCTGCGCTACGGCGTCGCGCCGCACTCGCTGCGCGCGGTGTCCGAGAATGGCTTGCGCGTGCTGCTCGAAGGCCTGCCCGACGACGCGCCGGTGCATATCCATATCGCCGAACAGACGGCCGAAGTCGACGATTGCGTGCGCGCGTACGGTGCGCGTCCCGTGCAATGGCTGCTCGATCGTTTCGACGTCGATGCGCGCTGGTGCCTCGTGCACGCGACGCACGTCGATGCGGGCGAAACGGCCGCGCTCGCGAAGCGTCGCGCGGTGGCCGGCCTGTGCCTGACCACCGAGGCGAACCTCGGCGACGGCGTGTTCCCGGCGCTCGACTATCTCGCGCAGGGCGGCGTGATCGGCGTCGGCTCGGACAGCCATGCGTCGGTCGACTGGCGCTCGGAACTGCGCCTGCTCGAATACGGGCAGCGGCTCGTGCATCGCGCGCGCAACGTGCTCGCGAGCGACACGCAGGCGCATGTCGCCGACCGGCTGTTCGACGCGTCGCTCGCGGGCGGCGCGCAGGCGAGCGGGCGGCGCATCGGCGCGCTGCGTGAAGGCTGCCGCGCCGATTGGCTCGTGCTCGATCCCGATCATCCGGCGATTGCCGAGCACGACAGCACGGCGTGGTTGTCGGGAGCGGTGTTTGCCGAGCACGGCGACACGCCGGTGCTCGACGTCTATACCGGCGGCGAGCGCGTCGTGAGCGGCCGCCGCCATCGCGACGAAGCCGCAGCTTATGCCGACTACCGCGCCGCGCTGGCGCAACTGCTGCGCTGAATGCGCGGCATCCGGCGCACGCCGCGCGCGTGCGCCGGCCGACTTTTACGGTGAGGCGACATGACTGAACAACCGGCTGTATTCACGCTGAAGCAGGGCACGCTGCCGCTGCTGATCTCGATTCCGCACGCAGGCACCCACATCCCCGACGACATCGCCGCGACGATGACGCCCGACGCGCGCTTCGTCGACGATTGCGACTGGCACCTCGAGCGCCTGTACGGCTTCGCGGCGACGCTCGGCGCGTCGATCCTCGTGCCGTCGCACGCGCGTTACGTCGTCGACCTGAACCGTCCGCCCGACAACGAGAACCTGTATCCGGGGCAGGACACGACGGGGCTCGTGCCGGTCGATACGTTCGACAAGGCGCCGCTGTATCCGGCGGGCGCGCTGCCCGGCAACGACGAGATCATGCGCCGTCGCGACCTCTACTGGCGCCCGTATCACGACGCGCTGCAAGGCGAGATCGCGCGCCTGAAGCGCGAGCACGGCCGCGTGCTCGTGTGGGAAGCGCATTCGATCCGCTCGCACGTGCCGCGCTTCTTCGAGGGCCGCCTGCCGGACTTCAACTTCGGCACGTCGAGCGGCGCGAGCGCCGCACCGGGCCTTGCCGAGGCGCTGGCCGCATGCGTGAGCGCGCACGGCGGTTATACGGCCGTCGCGAACGGGCGTTTCAAGGGCGGCTACATCACGCGCCACTACGGCGTGCCCGCGACCGGCGTCGAAGCCGTGCAGCTGGAGCTGTCGCAGATCACTTACATGGAAGAGACGCGTCCGTATGCGTACGACGAAGCGCGCGCCGCGCGGATCGTGCCGCTGCTGCAGACGCTCGTCGAAACCGCGCTCGCGCATCGCTGATCCGTCGGCGCGCGCGGCGTGCGGCGGCACGGTGCGATGTCGCGCCACGGCCGGCCGGCTGGCAAGGCGCACATTGGTGCATCGCACAAAACGGCATCGACCCGAGCGGTCGATGCCGTTTTTTTTTTCGTCTGATCGATGTCGGGATCGGTACCTGAAAATTTGACGCAATTTTTAGGTGATATAAGCTGAATGTCAGGAAGTCGTCACGCGCGCCCCGGCCGCGACGGCGTCGATCAGCGCCGCACCGCGCCGGAATCCGTTGCGAGACACCTTGCCGACGTGTCGTCGCGCGGCATTGCCGCCCCCGCTTCATCGCGACACGTGTCCTGCCTTCATCAGTCAGTCGAGTACGATCGTGAAAGCCGCCAGCCCTTCGATACGCCGGACCCGAAGTCCGTCGGCGGGCGCGCCGCCTCAGGCCGGGCCGATCCGGCATGCTGAGCGCGGCACGCGCGCCGCCCCCATACGCGAGCCCCGCTTCTTCGCTGTGCCCCATCGCGGCCTGCGCCGCTTCAATGTCGTCACCGCACACGTGTTCAGCGCGGTGCAGTGCGACGGCAGCGCTTCATTGTTGCCCTAGCGTCCTTTTCCGCTTTCGCATCGGATCGCACCGCCCGTTGCCGCACCGTCCGAGCGGCACGATCGCGCGTGGACGCGTGCAGCGCCATCGCGGGCCGCCATCGTCCTGCGCGTCCGCAAGCGTCGCGCATTTATCGCGGAGGCGATCATGCGACCGCGCCCGCTCGTAGCCGTCACCGCCGATCGCGTCATGCGCGGCGCCCATCCGAACCACACGGCCGGGGAGAAGTATCTCGTCGCGCTGGTCGACGGTGCCGGCGCGCTGGCGTTCGTGCTGCCCGCGCTGGGTGCGCGGCAGCCGGTCGACGCGATCGTCGCGGCGATCGACGGGCTGCTGCTGACCGGCAGCTATTCGAACGTCGAGCCGCATCACTACGGCGGCCCGGCGAGCGCGCCCGATACCCTGCACGATCCCGCGCGCGATGCGACCGCGCTGCCGCTGATCCGCACGGCGATCGATGCGGGCGTGCCGGTGCTCGCGATCTGCCGCGGCATGCAGGAGCTGAACGTCGCGTATGGCGGCACCTTGCATCAGCGACTGCATGCGAGCGCGGGCTTCCACGATCATCGCGAGCGCGACGGCGATCCGCTCGAGCGGCAGTACGGCGCCGCGCACCGCGTGCAGCTCGCGCCGGGCGGGTTGCTGCAACGGATCGCGCACGGCGCGCACGACGCGATGGTCAGTTCGTTGCACGACCAGGGCATCGCGCGGCTCGGCGCGGGCCTCGCGGTCGAGGCGAGCGCGCCCGACGGGCTGATCGAGGCCGTGAGCGTGCGCGGCGCGCGCGCGTTCGCGCTCGGCGTGCAGTGGCATCCCGAATGGCGCCACGCGGAGCAATCGCTGTCGCGCGACATCTTCGCGGCATTCGGCGCGGCGTGCCGCGCGCGCATGACCCACCGCATTCATGCGGCCGGCGGCACCATGCCGTCGCCGGCTGCATCCGACATCGACTGAACGAGGCCGATCATGCAACCCGAACTGAGCGAATTCCTGCGCCAGCACCGCATCACCGAAGTCGAGGCGATCATTCCCGACATGGCCGGTATCGCGCGCGGCAAGATCATTCCGCGCAACAAATTCGAGTCCGGCGAATCGATGCGCCTGCCGCAGGCCGTGATGGTGCAGACCGTCACCGGCGACTATCCGGAGGACGGCACGCTGACCGGCGTGACCGATCCCGACATGGTGTGCGTGCCCGATCCGTCGACGATCTGCCTGATTCCGTGGGCCGTCGACCCGACCGCGCAGGTGATCCACGATTGCGTGCATTTCGACGGTTCGCCGGTCGAGATTTCGCCGCGCTACGTGCTGCGCCGCGTGCTCGACCTGTACAAGGAAAAGGGCTGGAAGCCCGTAGTCGCGCCTGAACTCGAGTTCTATCTGGTCGACATGAACGCCGACCCCGACCTGCCGCTGCGTCCGCCGGTCGGGCGCACGGGGCGGGCGGAAACCGGCCGTCAGTCGTATTCGATCGAGGCCGTCAACGAGTTCGATCCGCTGTTCGAGGACATCTACGAATACTGCGAGATGCAGGGGCTCGACATCGAGACGCTGATCCATGAGGTCGGCGCTGCGCAGATGGAGATCAACTTCGTGCACGGCGACGCGCTGTCGCTCGCCGACCAGGTGTTCCTGTTCAAGCGCACGGTGCGCGAGGCGGCGCTGCGCCACAATATGTATGCGACGTTCATGGCCAAGCCGATGGAAAACGAGCCGGGCTCCGCGATGCATATCCACCAGAGCCTCGCCGACGTGCACACCGGCCGCAACCTGTTCGCCGACGACGGCGGCGTCGTGTCGCCGATGTTCCAAAGCTATCTTGCGGGCCTGCAGAAATATACGCCCGCGCTAATGCCGATCTTCGCACCGTACATCAACTCGTATCGCCGCCTGTCGCGCTTCATGGCCGCGCCGATCAACGTGCAGTGGGGCTACGACAACCGTACGGTCGGCTTTCGCATCCCGCAGTCGACGCCGGTCGCGCGGCGCATCGAGAACCGGATTCCGGGCGTCGACTGCAACCCGTACCTCGCGTTCGCGGCGACGCTCGCCGCCGGTTATCTCGGTCTCACGCAGCAGCTCGCGCCGACCGAGCCGATCGCGTCCGACGGCTACGACCTGCCGTACCAGCTGCCGCGCAACCTCGAGGAGGGCATCTCGCTGATGGCGGCGTGCACGCCGCTCGCCGGCATTCTCGGTGACAAGTTCGTGAAGGCGTACCTGGCGCTGAAGGAAACCGAATACGAAGCGTTCTTCCGCGTGATCAGTTCGTGGGAACGCCGCCATCTGCTGCTGCACGTGTGAGCGTGCGCACGACCGCATCAAGGAACGACGGAGGAAACATGACGTACCGTAACGAACCCGCGTGGATCCAGCCCGCCGCGTTTGCTGCCCGCACGACGCAGGCACGCTCGACCGCCGAATACCGCGCGCTCGACGCCGCGCACCACATCCATCCCTTCTCGGACATGGGTGCGCTCAATCGCGCGGGCAGCCGCGTGATCGTAAAGGCCGACGGCGTCTATCTGTGGGACTCGGACGGCAACAAGGTCATCGACGGGATGGCCGGCCTCTGGTGCGTGAACGTCGGCTACGGCCGCAAGGAACTTGCCGATGCCGCATATCGCCAGCTT